>JAAELY010000528.1 GCA_024226335.1 bacterium | reverse complement strand
AGGAGCCTGCGTTGGCGGCTATGCTGAGGGCTCCGGAACTCTGACTTGGACCCACAACGGAACCGTGAACTCGATCTATCGTGGTCCAGTCTCAAAGGGCCGCATGTCTGGCCCGGGTTCAATCGAAGCCCCAGGTCGCTTCACCTATACAGGCACCTTCGATGCACTTGGCAATGCGACAGGGAGCGGAACCATCGAATACGCGGATGGTGTTGGCGTCTACAAAGGCGGCGTGCGGGATGGGCAGGTGCCCTGGCAGGTGCCCTTTTAGGTGCCACCCTTTTCATGGAAATATCTTCGGCCGAGCGGCTGTCGCCCCTCGGCTGCGCCATGGCTTCACGTTTCCTCGGCTCGAACGACGAACCTCTCCCTTGTCGAGCCTCAACCCTCGACGATCATCCGGATTTCAAAGGTTCTCCTGGGCCGCCGTCGCTGAGCGCTTCCGGCAGCACTCCGCGACACGGCCTCAGACTGGCTGCCCCCGGGCCTCGATCAGGGTCTCAGCAAACGGCATGAAAGGCAGATGGGGTGGGAAGGTGCCCTCCGGAAACTCGACATCACGCTCTCCGGCCTGTAACCGCTCCGACGCCTCCCAGAATGCCGTGACGACTTCCCGCCATGCCTCCCACATCCGCTTCCAGACTTCCGGCTTCTTCGCGTGGAATCGGGGCTTGGGTGACCTCCCCGTCGTCTTGGGCCGATGCTGAGGTTGGGTCATAAGGATTCTCTTCACTCCCTGGGAGGTCTTTCCCTCGAGCGCACGCGCTCTCGCTCCCTCGTCTTCGATCTCGGCAATCAGACCCGCCACTCTCTGACGCCACTCAGGATCAGAAAGGTGCTCCCAACACGGCAACGGCGAGAATACGATACGCTCTTCGGCGGCGAAAGCTTCCGCGTCGATGTCTTTCGCTTTTTGCAGCTGGCGCGCCGCATATTCACGCGACCGATTGTACCAGTGGCCAACGAGCGGTTCTCCAGAGGTCAAAGCGTCCGCGCTTTGCACTCCCGGCCAATCGACGACACGGTCCACCAAAAACTCCTTGACTCCGTTCGAAAGGCAATATTTAAGTCGCGCGATTTGATCATCCGGGTCGTCGCT
>JAAELY010000527.1 GCA_024226335.1 bacterium | reverse complement strand
CGGAGCCTTCCCCAGCAGGGAGCCTTTCGTAGCCACTGCATTCGGGCTCCTGCTTCGCACCCCCCTCTTCCAAGTCCATCGCTGCACTGCCCTGGCCGAGTTCCTCCTCGCGCCTTCTCTCTTTCCGCCCCCGTTTCTTGTATTTCTTCTCCTTCTCTCTCTTTCTCTTCTCCACTGGAGGCAGGCCATGCCACGCGAGGTCAGGATTCGCCGCATCGGTCTCGATCCCCTGGTGCCACTCTGGAAACCAAGCTTCCAAGAATCCGCCCTCACCATCACGCACCTTCGAGGACTCGACGCGCCTGCCAAGCGGTGTCTGGATGATGGCTTTCTTTGAACTCATGCTCCAATGAGCCGTGGCCAGAGGCGAGAGCGCTCCAAGCGCAGCAACGCCAGTGGGCTTCGCCTCCAAGGTCCCTTCGAACGCCGCAGCGAGGGACCTTCGGACGCCATCGCCAGTTTCGTGGGCTGCCGCGGCGAGGGTTCTTTCAACGCCTTCGCCAGCGGAGGGGGCTCTTTCAACGCCACCGTCAGTTTCGCTGGCGGCCGCGGCGAGGGTACTTTCAACGCCAGCGCCCGTCTGCGTGCCGTCGCGATCGTCGGCTTCATCACGACTCGCGGCTACGGGAGTCGATGCCGCCACGCTTTGCGACTCCGATTCGCCGCGGCCGAGGCAGGTGCGGATCTGTCGGACCCACGGCTCCGTCTTCCTCCTGCGTGCGCCGACGCCCCCTTCGCGATGATAGCGGCTGGAACGGTAATGCGTCAGGTTCAGCCGCTTGCACATGGACAGGAGGTGCGTGCCGATGCGGTGCGCCCACCTCGCCTGGTCCCTGTGCCCACAAGTCTTGCTGAAGGTTCGCTCCGCCGTGTCCAGTGCCAGCAAGGTCT
>JAAELY010000526.1 GCA_024226335.1 bacterium | reverse complement strand
CCACGTCACAATTCAAGAAAAAATCAAAGATCACTCGCGCAAGTCTTTGAATCCCACTGGCTTTTCCAGCGCGTTCTCACTCAACAGTCGGCCTCGATGTTTGCAGTTGGTGTTTTCGTGTCCAATCGTGAAGCGGGTGTTCTGCGAATCGTGAGGTCCTGCCAAGCGGCGGCAGCCAGGTCGCCTGGAACGGGCCCAATTGCTCCTGAACTGGGGGGCGCTGCGATCCTCCCAGCGATAGGTATGCGCGAGACCCAGTTCGAATTCCCTACGCGCTCTGGGCCCCCGCTCGCAGTTTCTCCAGCGTGGTGCGGACTCGCTCGAAGCCTGAGAGCTCAGCCGGAACGAAGATCTCGGCCAGGGTTGCGGCGACGGCGCTCGAGCCCGCGGCGGCCCCCGCCGCGGCAAGCAGCCCGGCCCTCAGTAGTTTTCGCCTCTCGAGTACCAGCCGTTTGCGTGTACCCCAGAGTGCCAGGGCGGCTCCAGCTCCAAGCCCCGAGACCCTGCGTTGCGTTCGTCTGCGCAAGCGGGCCTGCTCTTCGCCCTGTGCCAGGAGTTTCTCCGCGAGCGCCAGAGCATCGTCGCGTGGCGGTGGTGGTGGCGTCGAGCTGGCGCCGAACTCGATGTCCGCCAACAGTCCACAGTGATCCGAGTACAGCGGCGATTGCCTCCGCTTTTCGAAGTCCTCGTCGAAGACGCGTCGGAGAGCCACGGGCGCGGCGCCGTTCTGCTCACCATCCCGCGCCAGCACGAAGTCGATGCGCTTCCCGCCACTTGACCCGGGAGCCCGGGTCGGGTCGTCGGCACCCGCGGTATCCCGGCGGCTGTCGAGTTCGGCGGCTGTGTCTCGGAGCCCGCTCAGGCCGAGCAGAATCCGGTACTCGGGAGCTCCCTCCGACAGGTTCAGGTCTCCGACCACGATGGCGGGCTCGCGGATCTCCCGGACGGCTGCCGCTAGTTCCACGGCCTGGGCCGAGCGCTGGCCACGGTACTCGTCGGGAGCCTGGGGGGCGCTGTAGCGAGCGTGCAGGTGCGTGTTGAACAGGCGGAGCGCACCTGCAGGGGTGACGATTTCTACCTGCACGAAGCCCTTGCCACCGTAGTAGTCCGCGTGTTGGACGCGCTGCGGAAGGCCCGCGAGTGAGTAGGGTTCGAAGCGGGCGTTCTGGAGCGGCAGGCGCGAGAGGAGCATCAGTCCGCTTCCGCCGAGTGCGGCCGACCTGTGCCAGACGTGCACGTAACCGGCCCGCTGACCGGCGGCCGCGAGCTGCTCGCGCGCCCCCTGCGTCCAGACCTCCTGCAGCGCCACCACGTCGGCATCCAGGCGCGGGAAAGCCTCCCCGATTCGCCGCATGCGCCCGGCGAGATCCGTCGATACGGGCTCGGGCAGCCCCCAGACATTCAGCGTCAGTACGCGCAGTTGCATTTCGATCTGCGAGTGTACCTCGGCCAGGGGAGGGCGGGGCGGTACCCTCTTGGGTTCCCCGGAGTACGATTCCTGTCGTCACGGTCCAAGCACGCACCCGCCCGTGGAACTCATCCTGTGCTTCAGGGCTCGACCGACTGGCGGAGGAACAGTTCGACGTAGGCACTTACGGGAAACACGCGCGGACTTCGCTGTAGACGTATGGAACTACACTACGTGCACGGCCGTTGCTCTGCCGACTGTCGAAAGGGTCGGCTCGTCGGTTTGGACCAGTATGCGGTCAGCTGCCAGACGAGAGTCGCGGCGTCGAATCCGTACGAAGACTGCCGGTACCAGGTAGAGGGCGATGATCGAGCACCCGCCGACACCGCCCGCGATTGCGGTCGCCATCGGTGGCCAGAATCGTCCACCGAAGAAGATGAGCGGCAGGAACCCCCCGATCGTCGTG
>JAAELY010000525.1 GCA_024226335.1 bacterium | reverse complement strand
TCTTGCTGGAGCACTGTGAGCGCGATGAAGCGCATTGTGCCGTCTGACAGTGCGCTTGCCGGCAGCTCCAATCCGTATCGATCCTTCATCATCAGCGTCAGGACCTTCCGGCTATCATCACGATCGACTCGGATGCTTCGGACTCCTTCGACCAACTCGGCTAGCCGATTTGCCGTCGAGGAGAGCACCCGGCCCTCGTGTTCTGCATTGTCAGGAGTGGTGGCAAGGCGATAGAGCGCGGCTGGGATGTGGGCGCCGGTGGCCGCCATCAGATCTTCACTCTGGAAGTTGTCCGGCTCGCGCATCGCCGAGGGCTCTAGCTGGAGTAACCGCCCGCTCCGCATCTCTTTGCGGACGAGGACAGCAGTTCGAGTCTCGTCAGCGTTCTGGGCCGAAGAGAGTACTGTACGCGGCAGCGTCGCCGCCAAGAAACCGGCCGGTTTTCCTCCTCCTCTGCGGGTCTTCTCCGAGTCCTGCATGCGATCGGCGTGAAGATTCACGACTCCCTTCTCAGTATCTGTCGAGATGAACGACTTGGTACGATAGGACTTACGGACGACCGAATCTCGCCAATCGCCAGTGTGCGGGAACACAAGGCGCTTCTTCGCTTCACGCTTCGTGATGTAGGAGAGAGACTCTCGCTCGAGCTGGATTCGATCTCGAAGACGACTGTCGGAAGTCGGCTGAATGCTGAGCAGCAATTCATAGCGAACAAAGGTCGCGCTAGCCTCGGCGCGCTGCCCAAACTCGTCTTCTCCTTGGCCAGGTATGAGCATCTCGGCGATGAGCAGCATCTCCTGAGTGCCGTGCGCGGAGAAGAGTCCTCGCGGGCTATCTCCGCCTCTGGTATTCCTCGCTGCTTCCACGAAGGGCTTGTCAGCCAATTCGCTCAGAAACAGTACCGCGTCGAAGACGTTTGACTTGCCGACACCATTGGGCCCAGCGATGCATGTGAAAGGGCCGAAGTGCACATCGATGTCTATGAGGTTCTTGAAGCCTCTGGTTTTGAGCCGGGTGAGCATGGGAGCCTCCTTGAGACCGGTCTTGCCAGGAGTCGAGAGACTTCATTCTAACGTGGAACCAGAGCCGGTCGTATCAAGCCGTCCGGCGTATCGAGGCGCGATCCCAGTGCCCCGACTGACTGTGCATCCGCATTGCGACGCTTCGAGCTCGGTTCCTGCTCCGCGCCCCCAGGCCGCCGGTGCGCAGTTCCTACCACGCCACGAGTATGTGCCGACGGAGATACGGGAAGCACCGGCCCGGGACGTGAGCCCTGGGTAACTACGACACTGCCAGGTCGAGCGACGTCGCCACCAGGGGTTCCGCGGCGCCCGGCTCGGCCTCGGCGACGCAGACCCGGTCGCGGCCGGCGCGCTTGGCCCGGTAGAGGGCGACGTCGGCGGCCTCGATGAATTCCTCTTTGGAG
>JAAELY010000524.1 GCA_024226335.1 bacterium | reverse complement strand
TCGGCCGTGTGTACCGACATGTTCGCCGTCCCGGATCGCAACCAGCCAAGCGTATGTGCGACGCGCTCGTTGCCGGAGCGCCCGCGCTGCACTCGGGTCGATCAGGTTCATGCTCAGTTGACCATAGGCGCTGGCATCGGCGATGCTGAATCGATCGCCCAAGATGAAGAGTTGGGCCTCCAGCAAAGATTCCATGGCCGCCAGGTACGCGCACCATGATTCATCGAGCAGATCGTGTGTCGGCGGGAAGCCGGGTCGAGATGGAGGAACCCGCGCGGGCTCGACGTCGGCGGCGTATCCTTGCGGTGCGACGCTGAACAGGTAGGGGCAGCGCCGGACTTGGCGACGGGGCAATTGCTTGCGAAGCAGCGTTGCGATGAGCCGGGTGACCAGAGGCTCCATCTCTCTTGCGGTGTGCTCACCCATGGTGGTGTCCGTTGCAGAGCCGACCCACCGCATGTGATGAACCATATAGAGACCGTATTCGTCGAAGGCCTCGTCGATCAGCTGCGCAATGAATCGCAGCCTCACTTCTTCCGGAAAGAGGGGCGGATGATCGTCGCTCGATCGATCATCTAGCCAATGGCCCAATGCACTCGAGTCGTAGTGGAAGTGCTGGCCGTCTTCGCTCAAAAAGGGCACCGACGGATACTCGTCCAGTCCGGCGTCCATCTGCGGATAGCGCTGCACTCGCCCCGCACGTTTCGCGCCCTCCAGCCGCAAGAGGGTCCGGAAATTCTCGCCCCAGCCGCCCTCCGCGGGCAATCTTTGAAAGGGTCGCTCGTGAAAGCGCAGCATTGATTCGAGCTTCAGAAGAAAAGGAGAAGCTTCGAAGCCCCAGACGATGGCGCCCCCGGCCCGGTCCCTGCCGGAACCCTGCATCAGCTCCAGGCTCGAAGTGGGGAATGACAGCCCCATCGATCGGGGAGCGGATCGAGAAATTCGAGTACGGGCATCACTGAGATACGCACCTGCGAAAATGCCTGCTGCCCGTCGGACATGAGCCCCATCACGTGATGGGAAATCCAGCGGTAGCGCGGCAGCGCCCGCATCTTCATCGAATAGGGTGATCCGATGGGTGCATAGAGGCGATCGGGCTCTTGCGGGTCGCCGTGGGCGGAATTCGGCATCGGGTCATCCTAAAGTTCTGACGCACGCAAAGCCAACTCAGGATTGAGAGCGGCGTCGGTGCATGGACCCTGGCCCCTGAGTCACCCAGAGGCAGATATCCGCTCGATCGTCTGCACGGGAGCGAGGCCAGTGGCCGGGGCACGAGCCAGCGCGAACCTCTACGGGCTGATCGAGACGGCGAAGGCCAACGGACTCGAACCGAGCCGTTACCTGGCACACCTGTTCGAGGTGCTGCCGACGCTCACCTCGCTGGATCAACTCGATGCTCTGCTCCCGCAGAATCTCAATCGGGCCGCGCTCAACCCTGACTGACCGAGGATGCAGTTCGTCCACCGCTTACGTTGATCGAACGGGCGGAACCGTCGCTCAGGCTTTGAGTCACGGAAGTGCTGACGACGCGAAGGCCGCTCTTGCTCTCATCGTTAGCATAGAGGGTGACATCGAAAGCCTCACTGCGGGCACGGCCTATGACACCATCACCAGGCCCGAGTGGAGAATACCTTCTTCAGATACGAATCGATTCTTCGCGATAGACGCCGTGCTCGTCATCCAGAGTCGCAGAAGGCGGAGGCGGGGATTGCCTGCAATGTCCCGAATCGGCTAGCGGGCCTCGGAATGCCAGAGTCCTTCGCACTTGGTTCCTGAAGAAGATCACTGAAATGCCTGAGCTGTTGCCGTGCCTCGGTCCATGCACCAACGCCACTCCAGAACATGGCTCTCGAAGGCTCGGCACAACTAGCAGCGGAACCTGCCTCCATGTATATGGGCGGAAGCGTGTTGCGAGCATGAGGTCCGAGACGTACCCTATCCGTTCTTCAATGGATATCAGACTCTACGAGCCTGCCGATCGCGACGCGCTGCTGATGTTCGCGGCAGAGTATGGACTCCAGTGGGGACACGATGCGGCGCTCTTCCAGTGGAAGTACGAGCGCGCCCTTCCCGAAGAACACGCGACGGATGCCCCGCGGCTCTGGCTCGTCGGCGAAGGTGATCGCGTGCTAGGCGTCTTCGGCGCCCAGCCAGTCACGCTGCTGGTCGAGGGCGAACACGTGCCCGCTGCGTACGCGATGGACGTGCATCTGCATGCGGAGCTACGTGGTAAAGGCTTTGGCGGTCGGCTGCTCGAAGCGTTCGAGACGGCTTACGCCACGCGCCTCATGCCGTTTTCGACCGAAGTGGCGCATGGCATGTACCTGCACCGCGGCTATCGGGAGGTGCCGGGGCTCGTGCGGCATATGAGCGTCGCGCGCACCGCGCGCGCGGTGTTACGCGCTAGCGCGCAGCAACTGCGCGTCGGACCACGTTGGCGGAGGCCGCCGGCACTTCTGCCGCGCCTGGATCTCATAGAGAATCAGATCCCAGGATCGCATGTCGAGACATCTGAGAGTCTCATCGAGCTCGCTCCTTTCCTCAATGCGGTGCAGTCGCGCTATGCCGTGTGTCCAATCCGCAGCGTCGACACGCTTCGCTGGCGGTACTTGGAGCACCCGTTCCAAGGTGCAGGCGTGCTCTCCATACGCGGAGCCGGAAACAAGATCACTGGCGTGTTCGGGGTGGCCTGGTGTGGCGCCGGAGGTCTGAATGCACTTGTGCTCGCGGATCTCTATCTCCGAGAGAACGATGACGAGACTGGGAGGAGAATCGTGCGCGGGCTGTCTCGCGCTGCGCGTCAGCTCGGCGCGGATCTTGTGGCGATGGTCGCGCTCTCGACGGACCTGAAGTCGATGCCAGGCTTCGACCGATCCAGCCCCTTGCGGTATGCCGTCTCGGCACCGCCAGGCGTGCTTCATCCCGAAATCGACCCGTCGAGCTGGTACCTGACGGCCGGCGACAGTGACCAGATCACCTGAGTCGCCGGCTATTGCCGAGCCTATCCTCGCTCACGGGCGGACGATCGAGCGAATATTTGCCTCTGGGCGACTCAGGGAGCAGGGTCCATGCACCAACGCCGGGCTCTTCCCAAGAGTGGCCTGGAAGTAGACGGCTCTCGTTTCCAGCTCATGGTCCGAAGCGGAGCATGAGCAACGTGGTCACGACCATCACTAGCAGCGCGTCGGGCGACAGAGTGGTGTGGATGCTCAGCTCTTCAAATCGGCTTTTTCCAACAGCGGGGTGATGACCTCTTTCATCAAGTCGATCCCCACTCCGCATCGGCAGCCCTTGCAGCCGACACAAGACTCGAGCCCCAGGTCGAGAGCCGCTTGTAACGCCTGCTCGCACTCGCCGGGCCCGGCCGCGTTGTCGTGTTGCACGCGCTGCAATTTCAACAGGCTGTAGGGGTTGCCGTGGCGATAACCATCGGCGGGGGGAGAGGCTTCGTCCGCCCCGGGCAGTTCTCCGTCGAAGTTTCGTTCGTGCATGGGACATCGATCGAGACAGGCATAGCACTCGATACAGCGGTTGAGGCTATGGTAGCCGGGTTCAGGATTGCCGTCTGGATTTCCGGGGGCGTTGGGCAATCGATCTCGAAGTTGCCGATTGATACCGTCGCGGCGGTGCACGAAGTCCTTCACCGCCGGCAGCGTCTTGAGACCACTCAGCCGATCGCCTTCACGGAGCTTTGTCCGACAGGCGAGCCGGGGTCGGCCGTTGACTTCTATGGTGCAGATTCCGCAGAGACGGTTCCGGCAGCCATAGCGGAAGGCGAGGTCCGGTAACTCTCCTTCCTGGGCATGGATCAGCACGTCGAGGGCCGTGGGGCGTTCACGCGAATCCGTTGTCGGGAACTCGACCTCACGCTCACTTCGGTCACCGCGCCGGTTTCGTTCGATAATGACCTTCATGCTTCCACCTTCGCAACGACATCGGCAGGGGCCGCCTTGCGGAGAATCCGAAAGAGCAACTCGTCTCGCACGCGTATCGGTAACCTCTGCAAGAGTTTGAAGAACGCAAAACGCACCAGGAAGCCGAGCTTTATGCGAAGTCGCTCGCGCAGGGGCGTGGGCTCGCGAGCGACTCGTTCGAGCGTGAAGCCCTGGGCCCTGAGCCGCACCGCGATCGAGTAGGGGGTCGCGGGCGGGTTGCGGTGATCGATGCGGACGTGGGCACCGACGGTGTCCTCACGGTTCGCGGCGCTTTCCGCCACCGCTGAAGCTGTGATCAACATGTTGCGCAGCTCGATCGCATCGATGAAGGACTGGTTCCAGAGCATATCGCCTTCGATCGCCAGCACATGCTGCGCTACTTCGAGTTCCGCGATGGTGTCCCGAGCCCTGCAGATCGACTCCTCCGTGCGTGCCGGACCCAATCCCTCCCAAGCCGCCCGTTGCAGGGTGCGCACCGCTTCGATGGGGTGGCGTTCGCCGATGCGGCCCAGAAGTGCTTCGTGTTCCTTCTGCAGGCGGCCCAGGGCGAGACCCGCCTCCGCCGCGTTGATCGACGTGCGTGCCGCATGTGCGGCAGCGCTGCGACCTGCGATGCGGCCGAAGACCAGGCACTCTGCCAACGACGTCGAGCCGAGCCGATTCGAACCATGCAGTCCGCCCATCACCTGCCCGGCAGCATAGAGACCCACAGGTGCGTCACCGATAGCCCGGCAATCGGCCCCCACGCTGATGCCGCCCATGAAGTAGTGGGCCGTCGGGCGCACCTCCCAGGGTGCTTCGAGGTTGGCTGCCGCATGGCCTGATGAAGCCCGCACGGTATCCAGGATCTCACCCATCCCACGCTCCATGATCGCCTTGAAGAGCGCGCCCGATCGTCCCTGCATGTTCGGCGTGAGATCCCACCAGGCACCGCCATGCTCCGTGCCTCTTCCCTCGGCAACCGCCACGGCGATCGCTGCGGCCGCATCCGCGCGGGTACGCAACATCACCTCGTTCAGAATAATCTTGCCGGTCGCGTCCCGTACCACGCCGAGCGGACCCGCCATCACGGGCTCTCCCATCAACAGCCCTTGATGCGAACGCGGCTGAGGTGCCGCGAAGGGCAGGAATTGAACCTGCTCCATATCGACGAGTTCGGCGCCCGCACGAAGCGCCGCCGCATAGCCGTCTCCCGTGTTGCCTCGCATGGTGTCCGTGTTCGGAAAATAGAGCGTACTCGCGCCACCACAGGCGAGCACGATGGCCGGTGCGCGAACGCCGATGAACCTTCCTTCCGAAGCGTGGTAGACGAGCGCACCACAAATCTGTCGTCGTCCGTCACTCTCCGTCACTGCAAGATCGAGCAGCCACGCGTCTTCAAGCGTCTCGAGCTGTGGTGCGTGCCCGATTGCGTTCGTGAGCGAGTGGGCGTAGTCGATCCCACGGTTGCGATGCCTAACAGAGCGATCGTGGCTGTGCCCTCCCATCGGGGTTCCAAGGGTCGCGGGACGGCCGGAACTGAAATCCGGCCGCAGTCCCTCCCGACGCAGCCAGTCATAGGCTTCGGGCGTCTCCTCGGCGAATACACGCGTAAGTGTGGGATCGTTGATGTCGTCGCCGGAGAGCCTCATATTGCTTTGCAGGGCTGCCACCGTATCCGACGAGTCAGCCACCCCGCGCACCGTGACGATGCCGTGCGCAATCTTGCTGTCCGAGCAAGCGATCGGATCCTTGCTGATCAGGAGCACCCGCGCGCCACTCTCGGCTGCGTGAGCGGCCGCCGCCGCCCCACTTCCGCCGGAGCCAACGACCAGCACATCACAATTCATCTCTATCATCGCCTGCCCCTCCCTTAGCCGACGGTCACCTAGGGAATCTCTGCACAGGGAGGAATCGAGCGAGAAGCGGGAG
>JAAELY010000523.1 GCA_024226335.1 bacterium | reverse complement strand
GCGCGTCGAGGAGCTCACGCCGCGGATGTGGAAGACCCGCTTCGCCGAAGAGCCCCATCGCTCCGTCCTCGATCAGACTCCGCGCTGACCTCGCACCACCCTTGCTCACGAAGTCAACGACGCCGATCTTTGATCGCTTACACCAAGTCCTCAGACCAACCGGCGCGCATCGGAACATCTGGCCAGGAGGCCTCGAATTCAGCGGATGGCTCAATGCGCCGGAGAAGTTCGCTAACTACATCGAGCCCAAGAGATGCATCGCACCATCTCTCGGCATCAGGATCATCCATGTCGACGACCCGGGCCCAGGTGGGTCGCGAGCTTGGAGTCAATCCGAACCTGCTGACGCGTTGGAGTCGCCAGCTGCGCGAGTCCGGGACGAAGGCGTTTTCCAGTGCAGACCGTCGGCGGGACGCCTATAAGTCGAGCCAGCGGGTGAAGGACTGCGTGGTCTCTGCCTGCTCGAAGTAGTTCGTGTGGTGGATCCTGCTCGTGGTTCCGAAGTCGCGGACGCGGCTCTTCCGGGTGATCCGGAGATCGTCGGAGAGCTCGTCCATCGAGGCGGTGTTCACTACTAAGTCGTTCGCTTCATCGAAGACCAGGTCTGCGCCAAAGTTCTTGATGCGATCGCCCGGATTCTGGAATGCACGCCAGAACTTCCAACCGACCGGCGGCGGCTCGAAGTCAGCTCGGATGACGTAGTACTCCGGAGCGGAGGCGGCCGAGATACCACTCCGCAGCTTGTCGATCGAAGGGTTGTCTCCGGTGCGGGCTTGAGCCGAGAGGCCCGGGATCATGGCAATCGCCGCGTCGAGCATAGGCGTCTTGCTGACGATCTTCGTAGCGGTCGCAACCACACGCAGGATTCCGGTCACTGCCGCTAGAAGAGGGAAGGCGGTCGCCGCCATCCCGGCACCGCTCTCGAGCACATTACCGACGTTCGTCAGGTAGTCGAGTGACGCCCGAAGCCTCGGCGCCGCAGCTAGGCTGGTGCCCGCGAGCGGCGAGCCGACGAGGACGAGCTTGCCCAGGGTCTCGGGTCTCTTGCAGAGTTCCTCCGCCCACCAGCGCGTGACGAGCCCGCCGCGGCTGTGGCAGATCACGTCCACCGTTGCTTCGGATCCCTCGAACAGGCGTTCCAGCTCGACCGAGTTGAGGAATGGGTTCACCGAGAGAGTCGGGTGGTCGAAGCTGAGGATCTGCCCGCCGTACTTTGCCTTCGCGCGCTGGAAGAAGGCCTTGCCTTCTGGGTTCGCTTCGAGCCCCTGGAACAGGCTGTCGCTGTGACTGAAGGTGCCGTGAACGAAGAGAAGCACCTTGCCCTTCTGCGGCGGGCGAGTTATCGAGCGCTTTGAGCTGAGCGAGTTCCAGCGTCGGAGGCCGCGTTCGGGCGTGAGTTTCTTGTCGAGATTCGCCAGAGCCTCGCCTACTTGCGACTTCTCAAGCGTGCGGAACTTCAGCTGCTTGACCACGCTGCCGCGAGCGCGGAACCGACGGCGGCCTCGCCGCCCCGACGACGGCGGGCGGAAGCCCAGTCCCGGCTGCCAGCGCAAGATCCCGTCGTCCTCCAGCAGCGTCATCGTCGCGATCGTGTCCTCCACCAGCGAGCCGCCGGCGCGACGCAGCTCACGGATGCGAGCTGGCGGAGCCTCGCCTTCCGCTGTCGGGATCGTCTGATCAGCGCGGTAGATGTCGAGGCCTTCGATGGCATCGTCAAGCCGCCGCGAAAGGTCCGCGAACTCGAGCGCATCTGCTTCACTCGCCATAGGAATCCTCCTTGATCGGAAGCGGGGTCAGCTGGTAGGCCCGCGCGCGCTTGATATCCACCAGCGAGTGGAATTCCGCCGGGTCGCGCAAGTTCTCTACTCCTTCGTCGACCGCTCTCCAGAACGATCCATGGTCGGTGAGGCCGACCGACTCGATCGGATAGAGTCTGCCCGAGTGGATCTGCCGAAGGATCTCCGCGTACTCGCGCCGAGGCACGATCCAGTCCGCCTCGGAGCCCCACGTACCCTCCCGAGTGGCGTCCCGCTCCCCGCCTTCGACTTCCTCGGGGGAGGTGAATTCCAGGTAGTACTCTTCGGAGCGCCAGTAGCCGACGAACGCGTGGCCCTCCAGCAGGAACACCACTGGGTAGATGTCCACGTACTCCATGCAGGCGGCAAGCAGGATTGCCAGGTCGATGCAGGTTCCGCGTCCTCCTCGCAGAACCTGAGTCGGAGTGCGCAGACGCTGACCCGACGCTGTGTAGGACGGCGGCGGGTTGATGTACTGCACCCGATAGTGATGCACGAGCGCCGCCCAGATGGCCTGGACCTGGAAGTCCAAGTCGTCCAGGGATTCAGGATCGTCTACGGCGACGCTCTGGTAGCCGTCGAAGCCGCGGGTGCGATCGTCAGTGAGCGTCATCAAGTGGGACTGCGCTGTTGTGATGATCTTCTCGACCGCAGGATCACGCGGGAGCACGAAGGACGGGAGCCAGCGCCTGTTCTCCTCGTCGTCTCGCCACTCGTCCACAGGAAGCAGGGTCATCCGAGAGGTCTGGCGATAGAGCACCTCTTCCTGGCACATGACTTCGGCGTAGAGACTCGTCTTGAGGGGCTCCTGGACGCTTCGCATCAGGTCGGAGATCAGAGGAACAGCGATCTCTTCCTCAATCGTAGTGTACGGATCGACGAGAGAGAGCGTCTTCCTGAATGGGAAGCTATCCGCGCCCACATGGAACTCGACGTTCACGTTCACGTCGAGAAGTGCCCCGTCGCCGAATTTGTGGAAGGCGAACTTCGAGAAGAGGCCATGGGAAGCGTTGTGCAACATCGAGTAGTTGACGGACTCGTTGGGTATGACCTCGATCTCGAGCTCGGCTTCCTTGACGCCGATCGGCTTCTGGCGCCGAATCGCCCGTTTTCTCTTCGACTCAGCGAGTCCCCCAGACTGCGCGTCCAGGAGCGAGTGAGCGGACCAGAGTACGATGCCGGTGCCGGTCAGCTTCTGGGGCGATCGCCGGAGAATCCCGACCGCTGCAACGAAGGCCGGGAGCATGCACCAGTCGGCTCCCCGCCAGGCATCGTAGAACTCGGAGAAGAGCGTCTCCGCGATCTCGTCGTCGACCGTGTCCTGGTAGCCGATCGCGTACTGGGCGCCCCCGGCGACACACAGCGCGGCGATCCGCGAGGCAGAGTGGTAGAAGTTGCAAAAGACGAGAATTGGCTTCCGGGTCCCTGCGTTCAGGAGCTTGGCGAAATCCTGCGCAGCAACGGGATCGATCCAGCCTTCGTCGTCGGTCAGCACCGTCCCGTCGAGAAGCCCCCAGTCGGCGGGGAGCTCCCAGCGTTCCTCGAGGAGCGAGCGTGCCTGGTGCGTATCCACGCCAGCCACGTGGATCACGTGAGGCTTGAACGTGCTCACGGTGCGCCGTAGCACATCCCTTGTCGGGGAGAACAGCTCTTCGACCTCTGCCTTAGGGAAGCGCATGTGGAGGCGGCGACGTTCGTCGTTGAAGCTGAAGTGTTCGCGAAGCTCAGCCGGGGCGCACTCAAGATAGAGGACTCTCGAGATTGAGCTCGGAACAGTCTTTCGCGCTCTCGGTCGCTCGAGATGGCGAATGACCGAGAAGTCGCCGGTCCCGCCCCGACGGCGGTTTACGGAGTTGAGCATGAACTCCCAGGGAGCGATCCGGGCCGCCCAGCCCTCGCTTTCGTCGCGATAGGGAATCCTGACCTCGAGCAACGACGTGGAGACTATCCAGTCGAGAAAGCCGACGTCGTCTCGCTCGGCCGGATCCCAATGCAAGCCCTTGAGATCCTTCTCGAGTTTCTTCAGCTCTTCCGCGAGTCGGTACTTCCAGCGAGAGCGCTTAGTGAGCTTGTATCGCCAGCGCATCGCTCTGTTCTCGAGATACGCGTTCGATACGATGGCCGACTGTTGTCCGTGTTCTCCGCGAAGCAGGATCCTGTTCGCCCCGCGCGGTCCTGCGGAGGAACGGGCTTGCCTGACTTTCTTGGCCATGACCACCTCGGAGTCATTTCCTAGTTAGGGAATCTCTGCACAGGGAGGATTCGAGCGAGAAGCGGGAGTCGCCGCCTGAGCAAGAAGCGTGATCCGATCGCAGATCCGTAGATCCGCAGAGGGTCGCGCGACGCAGCGCAGGCGGATGCATCGCGCTTCGCAGCCGCAGCCTCCCTGTGCAGAGGTTCCTTAGAGTCTTCCGTACGGGTCCCCGAGTCAAGCATCCTCTGGCGCCCCCAACCCAATGTTTTGTACGAGGATTGTCCACTCGAAGCTGGAGAACACATCCACAAAATCTCCAGTATTGTTGCTCTTGGTGGCGGTGAGATTGGGCAGTGGCGCAGCATGGGATTGCGAACCGGTGCCGATGAGGCTGAGCACGACGACTGCGGTCACGGCCGTTGAAGCAAAGGACTTCCAGACTCTCATTCGGTTCTCCCGCAGCAGCACAGTTCCGGGACCGCGGCGACAGGCACTCCCGACCGCTCATCCAGGCTCGATGGCAAACGCATGGGTCAATTCGCCCACAATCACGGTGGCTGATCCAGTGTTTCTCGAAATCGGGCCGGTTCAACACGTCCGGATGCCCGCCAATTGCTGCTGAGTCGCGTATCCATGCGCATGAATCGCCGGTCGCCACTCTGTCCTATGCTCCGGGCGAAGAGATGCGGAGAACACGGATGGCAAATTTCGATTCGATCCATCGCCGGGAGTTCGGCCAGATGGCTGCTGTGGGAGTGGGTGCCGCTCTGATGCCCGGCCTCAGCCGGGCTGAAACGCCTCTATCTGTTTCGTACGAGAACCGAGGAAGCGAGGCCGTGGCGATTGCCGGTGTCGGGCGGGGGACACCGGCTGAAGAAACCGTTCGCGCGGTGCGAGCCGTGGCGCTGGCTGCGACTGATTTTTCCTGGCTGTCTCGCGGCGACACGGTGTTGATCAAACCCGTCTGCAACTCGGGAAATGCCTATCCCGCGACGACCGATCCGATTGCGGTGCGCGTCGTGATCGAACTTCTCAAGGAGAAGGGAGCCGGCCGCGTCATCGTCGCCGACATGGCCGGGGTACAGTTCTTGCGCTTCTACCGCGACGGGCTCGAAGGGAGTACGCGCGAGTTGATGCGGCGGAACGGACTGGCCCAGGCTTCAGAGGAGGCCGGCGCAGAGGTTCAGGCTTTCGAGGAAGCCGGTTGGGACGGTTTCTTCGAAGCCGAGCCCGAGACGGCCGGAGCCTGGAAAGCACCCGTGATGCTACCCGTGGTTCTGCGCGAGGTCGATCACATCGTGCTCATGCCCAGAACAGCACGGCATCTGCTCGCCGGTAGTACGCTGGGGCTCAAGTCGGCTGTAGGCTGGTGGCGCCACGATTCGCGACTCGAGTACCACCGCGATGCCGCCACGTTTTCCGAAAAGACAGCCGACGCGAATAGAGTGCGTGCGATCGCGGACAAACAACGCCTTGTGCTGAGTTCCGCAACGAAGGTCTTGACGACCTTCGGTCCGGACAACGGGTACATCGCGCAGCCCGAGACGGGGATCGTGTTCGCCAGTACCGATCTGGTGGCCCACGATATGATTTCACTGGCCTGGTTGCTCGAAAACCGCGCAGTCATGACACCTGCGGAGCGAGACGGCCCCTTCGATGATCCGAACACATCGGAGACGATCGTGAATCTGGCGAATCGCATGATCACGCGTTGGCTCGGAGGCTTCGGTGAGGCCCTTCGCGCCGAGCGCCTGCGACCCTACGACCTGAGTCGTCTCGAAGACGATCGAGTCTTGATGCGCGCGTTCGCGACGACGGGTCGTCCTGGGCTTGAACTGATCGACGCCGACGGTTCACTGCCCGACCGCGTTCGATCGCAGCTCATCGCCCGCACGACCTAGATCGAGATCTGTTGGAAAGGGTCTGTGGATCAGGCCGCCAGTTCGAGGATTCCACCGGAAGCCGGCAGTTCGTTGCTGGAGGGCTTTGCGCCGGGGGTCGGCTGGTTCTCGTTGACGACGCTGAAGTCGACTAGCAACCAGTCCTTGTAGTCTTCGTAGATGCCTTCGGCTCTGAGCAGCTTCACGACCGAGGAGTGGTGCCAACGGGACACGATCTGCAAGACGGAGCGCTTCCTGGGACAGTCGGGATGCTGGAAGACG
>JAAELY010000522.1 GCA_024226335.1 bacterium | reverse complement strand
TTGAGGTGCTGGAGGCCATACGAGACGTGGCGGGCTTCGTCCTGCATGACGAGCTGGAACATCCGCTTGTCGACGGGTGTCGGCGAGATGAACTCGCTGAAGCGGAACATCGTCAGAATATTCCCCTCGGCGAGCAAGTGCATGAAAGCGCTCGCCTCGCTGTACGTATCGCACTCGAGGATCGCCTTGAGTGAGTGTTCGGCTTGCGGGCTCCCCTGCATCAGACCGACACCGCCGGCCAGCGCTCGCTTGCGGAAGACCTCCGCGTGACGCGCCTCATCCATCGCCTGCCCCGCGATGAAACCCTTGACCTCGTGAAATTGATTGTTCATCCGCCAGCACCACTTCGCGGGTAGATCCGTCGCAATCATTTCGACTTCTGTGAACATGGTGCAGAGCTGTGCGAATGCGATCTCGACCTCTTCGGGCACTTCGTATTTGTCGAGGTCGGCCCAGAGAACGTCGGTCGTCGCGTCCCACTGGCGGCTTACGGATTCCTCGTAGAACGAGGCAACCTTGTAGGCCCACACGTCACTCTTGCGATTGAGCTCGGGCCCCAGATCAGCCTGGTTGTCGACGTCGTAGCTCGCGCCTCGTGGGGCGACACCGCGCGGGCCGCGCGGGATCTCCTGAAGATCGTCATAACCGTAACTACCTTTGTTCAGATCCAGATAGGTGAGCCCGCGCTTCTTGCTGGCCGCGTTGACCTCGATCTGCTCGGTGCCGGTCTTCATCCATTCGAGATCGAGGTTGCCCTTGCGGATGTCCTTCATGCGCAGCACGAAATCGTCATCCACCAGATAGTCGGTCGACCCGTAATAACTCATGCTTTCTCCTGTCTAGCTTTCGAGTAGTTTCAGGAAGCCCTGAAGTGGACTGCGGTCTCGGCGCTCGCCGAGTCCTGCGACGGCGCAGCGTTCGAAGTACTCTTCTGCAGCCTTGCGGTAGAAGGCGGCGACGGGCTCGACGCCGCCCGAGAGTACGATCAGTGGCTCGATCAGTTCCCGCGAGCCGAGGTAGCCGATGAGCCCGTTCTCGACGAGATCGAGGTGGTCATTGGTGATTTCGACCTCGGCCGGACGAGTCCGAACGAGTTGGCGAATGTGGTCGACGCCGTACGCGACGAAGCGCGAGGCGTCCTGCACCAGGCGGGTTCCGAGATAAGTGTCGGCGGCGTTCGACGACAAGGACTCGAAACGCCTCCCGAGGCTTTGAACGAACGAAAACAGCGTGATGTTCAGCGCTGCCGACGCCAGCGGGAAGGTCTCCGATTCCATCACGATCTTGAGCAGTTCGCCGAGTTCCCGAGAATCGTGCCCCAACGCGCCCCGGCCGTAGAGTGCACGCTTGCGGAAGGCCTCGGCCAGCCGCGAAGCGTCGAACATCTGCGCGCACATCCAGTATTTGATCTCGTGGAACTCCTGGTTCATCAACCAGACCCAACGGGAGGGCACGTCCGCTGAGACGAGGCTGATCGAGATCAAACTCGTGCACAGCTGGCGGATCGCTCTGTCCTGTTCGGGGCTGAACACCGTCTCATCGAGCACAGCCCAAGGGACGTCGTGAGCCGGCGCCCAGCGTCGAGACTTGCTCTCCTCGTACAGCACCGTCGCAGAGTCGGCCCAGACATCGCTCTTTCGGTTGACGCGGTAGCCGAGCGACGGCAAGCCTTCGGACAGGGTGCTGCCGCGCGGAGCCATCGAAAAGTTGTGCCGGACGATCTCCGGTATCGCCCCGGGCCCGTAATGCGGATCGTCGTTGATGTCGTCGAGTGTGAGACCGCGCCGCGCCTGTTTGGGACGGGCGGTCATCGGGTGTGGACGGTCCTTCATCCACTCCAGATTGAGGTCGCCGCTCATGACCCGCATGACTTCGGCGATCAGGTTGGTGTCTTGCGAAAAATCTTTCGGTCCGATGTACGCCATCAGCCTAGCCCCACATCGAGGTGTTGGGCCTCGTCCAGGAACTCCTGGATGGTCGCCATGAAGCGATAGAGTCGATCGTGGCCTTCCGGGTCTTCGTATTCGACCTTCATCACGTCGCCGATATGCGTCAGCGAATTGATCGTGTGCGCGGCATCCGCGCCCCCGTTCGCAACGACGGACTCGAACATCTCCTTCCACACCTCGACAGGCGCAGAGAGGACGAAGTCCAGCGAAGCCGGATCGCTCGCTTCATCGACCTCGGTGCATTCGTACACTTCAAATTCGATCCGATAGAGATCGCTGCCAACCCGAATGCCAAACGTAGTGTCGCAAACACCGAGTTTCTCGAAAACAGCTGCGTCGTCCTTCGTGCGCTGCTGCAGCGCCTTGAAGAACTCGAGGGACGGAAATCGAATGCTCATGTGGAATCTCCTCGGGGTCGTTTCGGACCCACTGCGCGGCCGTCGTGGCCGATCTCTTCTGGCGCTGGCCGCGTCCAAGCGGGCCTCGTAAGTAGTATCATAGTAATGGATGCCTTCCAATCGACGGTCCGTCCGCGATCCGGGTTCGCGAGACGGGTACTCGAGGAGCTGCCGCGGTCACGATTGGTCCGATTGAATCCATGCGACGGGTTGTTTCAAGGCATCTGGATGGATGCGCTCCCAGTAGCGCATTGCCGCGGCGAAAAGCTTCTCGGTAACCGCCCTCGCTTCTTCGCCATTGCCGGACTCGATCGCGCGAAGAATTTCCGCGCTACCCCGGACTCCGGCCCGGCGTTGTTTCGCATCGTGTTCGACTCCCGAGCTCTCAGACATCCTGTGCAGGGCATTGACGAGCAATCCGAGGACTGCATTTCCAGACGCGGCGGCGACGAGGTCTTGAAAGCGGCACAGCTCCTCGGTCAAGAGTTCCGTGTCGTCGATGACCAGGCGCATTCGGTCGATGCTCTGATGCAAGGTCTCGATGTCCTGATGCGTTGCATTTTCGGCGGCCTCACCGGCCAGCACGGGATAGATCGCTGTTCGGGCTTCGGAGACGGAGCGAAACGACGCATTGGCGAACTGAAGCTGAAGCGAAAGCACGCTCGCAAGATGGTCGGCGCCCGGGACGCTGACGACAGGTCCTCCGCCCGGTCCGGCCTTGATGCGCAATGCGCCTTGAAGCTCGAGGAATCGCAGCGCCTCGCGAACCGTTGCACGCGCGACACCCAATTTCTCGACCATCTTGTGTTCGGCCGCGAGTTTGGTGCCCGGCCGCAGCCGTCGGCGCCGGATCTCGTTGACGATCTTGCGCGCCACGCGAACGGCCGCGCGATCGGTTGTCTTCATTGCAGCCACTCTTTCATCCGATCGTTCCGTGTCGGATCGCTCTATCCGAGTCACGCTCAATCGAACTCATAGAGACTTCTAACGGCCCTCGACCCGATGCACCATTGACCACATCAGCCCGGGTACGAAGCGCCGGAGAATCTGGGCGAACTTCGTCGTGGCCGTCGGAAAGCAGAACGCCTTGCCCTTGGCGAGGTCCCGTTCGATTGCGTCGAGGACCTCACCCGGCTCGATCGGCTTGCCGCCCTGCTCGAGCATCTTGGGCTTCGAGGTCGCCTGCTCGAGCAGCGGGGTGGCCACCGGCGGTGGGCAGACGGCGATGATGCGCACACCCGTGTCCCGGTTCTCGTGGTAGAGAACCTCGCTGAAGGCCACCACCGCGAACTTCGCCGCGTTGTACGCGCCAAAGTGCAGAGTCGGACCCCAACCGGCAATCGAAGCGAAGTTGATCAGATCGCCGCGCCCGCGCTCGAGCATGCCCGGCAGGATGGCCTTGGCCACGTGGACCACGCCGTTGTAGTCGATCTCCATGACACGCAGTATCGTCTCCGTATCCTGTTCCATGAGCAGCCCGGTAGGCATGATGGCGGCCGCGTTGTAGACGCGATCAATGGGGCCGAGGCGGTTCTCGACCTCCTTCACCGTCGCGAGCACCGCTTCGCCGTCGGTGACGTCGAGGCGGAAGGTGTGAATGGCTTCGCGCGCCTGAGCGGTTTCGGCCAGCCCCGCCTCGTTGATATCGACGGCGGCGACCTTCGCTCCGGCGTCGGCCATGCGCTGTGCGGCAAGCCGCCCCATGCCGCTTCCGCCTCCCGTGACGAACACCACCTGATCTGCGAACGACATGACGTCTCCTAATCGTGGAAAGCTGCGAGAACCGACGTCCAATTAGTATCATAGTACTGGGACCCACTCAAGAATGGACCTATGGGCCACCTGGTTCCCGCCCGCCCGGAAGATCCGCCATGGGGTTATGCTCCTGTCATCCCTTCATTCAGTGCCGAATTGCAAGCGCGAGGGTCGACGGTTGGCGACAGATCAACAGATTGCAGACGACATGATCGATACGATCCGCCAATGGGTCGACCGCGAGGTCATCCCCAACGCGTCGGCTCTCGAACACGCCGACGAATTCCCTCAGCGCATGTTCGAGCAGATGTGTGAGTTCGGACTCTTCGGCGCGACGGTCGCACCCGAGCACGGTGGACTCGGCCTCGACGTCACGACCTATGCGCGCATCATCGAAGAGCTGTCGCGCGGTTGGATGTCTCTGGCGGGCCTGCTCAATACTCACAAGATCGCCGTCTCGATGATCAGCCGTTACGGCACCGAGGCGCAGCGCCAGGAGTTCCTGCCCAAGATGGTGGACGGATCCTACCGGGCGGCTTTCTCTCTATCGGAACCCGATGCGGGTAGCGACGCCCGCAACCTGCGCTGCAAGGCCGTGCGCGACGGTGCTCATTGGATCATCAACGGGACCAAGATGTGGGTCACCAACGGCAGCCGGGCCCGCCTAGTGATGCTCCTGGCCCGAACTTCCGACGACGGAATCACGTGTTTTCTCGTCGAGAAGAAACCGGGCCAGGCCTTTGAAGGCATCAGCGTTTCCAAAGAGATCGCGAAACTCGGTTACAAGGGAATCGAGACGGTCGAGATGGCCTATAGCGATCACAGAGTGCCCAACGCGCGCATACTCGGCGGCGACGAAGGCATCGGGAAAGGTCTGCGTTACGCACTGTCCGCGCTCGAAGTCGGACGCATCAATATCGCAGCTCGTGCGGTGGGGGTGGGCCAGGCTGCGTTTGACCGCGCCATGGACTACGCGCAGGAGCGGGAGGCCTTCGGCAAAAAGATCTTCGATCACCAGGCGATCCAGTTCAAGCTCGCCGAAATGGCCACCAAGCTTCGCGCGGCCCGGCTCATGACCTACGATGCGGCTCGGCGCTTCGATTCAGGAGCGCGTGTGGATCTCGAAGCCGGAATGGCCAAGCTCTTCGCGTCCGAAGCGGCGTTCGAAATCGCAACCGAGGCTTTGCGCATCCACGGGGGCAACGGCTACGCGAGTGAATACGACGTGGAGCGCTACTACCGCGACACACCGCTGATGATCATCGGAGAAGGCACCAGCGAGATCCAGAAGATGGTGATCGCCCGCAAGCTCCGCGAACGGGGTGGGCTCCGTTGAGGTCGCCATCTTGAAACCTCGAACCGAGCACTGGCAAGCCCTGTTCGAACCCGGGGGAATCGTCGTCGCCGGCGCGACGAGTCATCCGGGGAAATTCGGTTTCTCGGTTTATCACAACCTGAAGGCCATGGGTTTTGCCGGCGAGCTCTACGGAACCAATCTTTCTGCCGAGCCCGTGTTAGGCGATCCAACCTACACCAGCATCGATGAGTTGCCCGCCGCCGCGCGCGTAGATCTCGTGTTCTCAGGTGTTCCGCAACCCGCTGTCGAAGCCGTGCTGAGGCAGGCCGCAAACAGAGGAGCCCGTGCCGTCTTCATCGCGGGTGCCGGCTTTGCCGAAGCGGGCGCCAAAGGGGTCGCCGCACAGCGAGCCCTGGTCGAGCTGGCCGATGAACTCGATCTGCTCATCGTGGGACCGAACGGGCAAGGCATCATCTCGACCCCGGTATCGATGTGCGCCCAGATCGTTGCGCCCATGCCGCCGGCGGGCCACATTGGTATCGCCAGCCAATCGGGCGGCTTCATTTCGACCTTTGGAAACTACGCTCGCCAGTGTGGTATCGGGATCAGTCGGGCGGTCTCAGCCGGAAACTGCGCTCAGATCGGGGTAGCGGATTGTCTCGACTACTTTGTCGATGATCCAGAGACTCACGTTGGCCTCGTGTATCTCGAAGACGTTCAAGACTCCGACGATCTGGTGCGGCGGCTCGCACGGGCGAACGAGTGCATGCCGGTGGTCGTGGTGCGCAGCGGCGGTTCGCGAATCGGCCCGCGTGCGGTCTCCGCGCACACGGGTTCGACGGCAACGGGTCCGGGCTTCGACGATGCCCTGCGACGCGCAGGCGTGACGATTGCGCCATCGATTCCAGAAGCCTGGGATGCGGCCGCGGGATTCGCGACGCAACCTCTGCCCGCGGGTCCACGTACCGCGGTGTTCAGCACGGCCGGTGGCTGGGCGATCCAGACGGCCGAGGCCATCGAGCGCAGTGAATTGGAACTCGTTGAACTTCCGAACGATCTGCGAGAGACGATCGACGGGCACATCCCGCCCCGCTGGAGTCGGCACAACCCGATCGATCTCGCCGGTGGCGAGACCCGGGACACGATCCCCGATCTGATGGAAGTCGTCGCTGCACATCCCGAGATCGACGCCATCATCTACCTGGGCCTCGGAATCCAATCGAACCAGGCCGCTCTTCTGGCGGCCGGTCCCTTCCACGCCGATCCCGGACTCGAGCGCATCGTGGCCTACCACGAACGTCAAGACACCCGCTTCGCAACAGCGGCCTCCGACGCTTCGGCGAAACACCACAAACCCATCCTCACGGCAACGGAGCTCGCGATCACGAACCCTGAAAATCCGGGACCGACCACGGTGCGGGCCACTGGCCGGATGTGTTACGCATCGGGCAATGCGGCCGTGACGACACTGGAGCACCTGTGGCGCGACTCCCGCTTCCGTCGCAATCGGGCTCGCAACTCCGGGGAATCAGACTGATGGCCACGCGCGAAAACTACGGACGCTACTACGAGGACTTTCGAGTCGGCGAGGTGATCGAGCACTGGCCCGGGCGCACGATCACCGAAGCGGACAACCTGCAGTTCGCACTGCTCACCATGAATCAGCACCCTCTCCACATCGATGCCGCCTACGCTGCACAGACGGAGTTCGGCCAGAGGCTCGTGGTGGGACCGCTCGTATTCAGCGTCGTCGTAGGAATGACGGTGGCCGATATCAGTGGCAAGGCCATCGCGAATCTCGCCTACGAGAACATCGACCACGTCGGCCCGACCTTCCACGGCGACACGCTGTATGCCGTGACCGAGATCCTGGAGGCGCGCAAATCGAAGAGCCGGCCCGATCAGGGCATCGTTCGCGTCGAAACCCTCGGACGCAACCAGCACGGTGAAATCGCGATTCGTTTCCGGCGCAGCGTGCTGGTTCCGTGCCGACCCAAAGCGTCGGGCTAGCCTTTCACCCCTGCACGAGGCCGACTCGCGCGGCCGCTTTCCTCAGCGCGCTAATCAGGTCCTTCGCAGTTTCCTGGAGCGGGGAGCCGATCGGATACGTCACCCCGATATCGGCTGCTGGAGTACCCAGATCGACGCGAAGTTCACGCAAGCCGAGGACCGCGCCAAACGTCGCTTGGGATCTCTGAATGACACTGAGTAGATTCGATGTGGCCACGGTGTACATCTGAAACGGAACATCCTCGGATTCGATCCTGGGTGGTGGCGCTGAGAGCCCAGCGCGCCGAAACACAAGATCGACGCTCGATCGCTCGTGCGACCCGTGTGGTGACAGTAGCCATTCTTGATCCGCCAGATCTTCGAGTGACAGGACCCCCCGGCGTCGCGCGAGCGGGTGCGACTTTCCCGCGATGACGCACAGATCCTCGCTGAAGATCTTCGTTTGTTCGAAGCCAGGCCCGGCTTCACCTGGATCGGCGAGTGGTCCTAGAACGAGGTCGACGTGTCCCGCCGCGAGTCGTTCGAGGAGCTCGCTCTGCGGCCGGGCTTCCATGCGAATGATCGTTTCGGGATGAGCGCAGCGGGTCTCGGTGATTGCATCGGCGACCAGCGGTGCCGCGACGACTGGAACCACACCCAGCCTTATGGGTTCGGCCTCGGCACTGCGCAGTGCGTCGAGGTCGAGCAAGGTCCGTTGGGCTTCTGCGCGGATGACCGTCGCGTGGCGAGCTACGGCGCGGCCGAATCGAGTCGGTGCGACACCGCGCGGACCTCGTTCGAAAAGGCGAACGTCCAGAATGCGCTCCACCTCGCGCAGCGTTCGCGATAGCGCCGGCTGGGACGTGCCGAGTGCGACGGCCGCGCCCCGCAGAGTTCCGTGCTCGGTGATCGCCAACACCGAGAGGAGTTGATCGACGCGGATGTTCAAATGCATCGAACCACGATATATCAAAATGATATCAATCGGCAAGTATTTGATAGTTCTCAGACATATCGTAGCTCGATATAAGGTCTCTCGAGGAGGACGAGATCGTGAAGTTCGGAGTCTGGTATGCCGCCGTGATGACCTTCGCTGGACCGGAGGGCGCCCGGGCGATCGCCCGAGGAGCCGAAGAGGCCGGTTTCGAATCCCTGTGGACAGGCGAACACGTCGTGATGCCGACCGACTACACCTCGTCCTATCCATACTCCGACGATGGTCGTGTGCCGGGTGAAGGTCGGGCCGATATGGCCGATCCGCTCGTCTGGTATGCGTATGCCGCTGCGATCACCGAACGCCTGCGTTTCACGACCGGGATCCTCGTCCTGCCTCAGCGCAACCCACTCGTCGTCGCGAAACAGGCTGCGACCCTCGATCGGTTGAGCGGGGGCCGCTTTAGTCTGGGGGTTGGTATCGGCTGGTTGCGCGAAGAATTCGACGCACTTGGCGTGCCGTTCGAGCATCGAGGCCAACGTCACGATGACTACGTGGGCGCCCTTCGTGCGTTGTGGAGTGAGCCGGTAGCCACCTACGAGAGTACGCATGTCAGTTTCCAAGGCACGCGCCTGACACCGCACCCGGCCTCGCCGATCCCGATCGTCATCGGTGGACATAGCGAAGCCGCAGCGCGTAGAGCCGGCCGAATTGGAGATGGCTTCTTTCCGGCCAAAGGGTCCCCGGAGGAGCTTTCGGCCCTCTTCAAACTGGCGCGGACCAGCGCATTGGATGCGGGACGCGATCCCAATGCCCTCGAGTTTACGGTCGCCGATCCGGCCGTCCTCGGGCCCGACGGCTTCGACGTCGCCCGTCGTTACGAGGATCTCGGCGCCCACAGAATCCTGGTTCCGCCACCGAGTTTCGATGTGAAAGAAATCGGTCCGGCACTCATGAACGTGCGTGAACTAACAATTTCCCGATGGGAGGAATGAGAATGAGCGTTGATCGCGAGACACTGAGGAAGGAATTGCTGAGAGCCGTCGAGACGGTTCGCCCGACACTCGAGGCATCTGCGGCGGCGTCCGAGGAGGCGCGCTGCCTCGACGGATCGGCCGTCGAAGCCTTGCACGCTGCGAAACTGTTTCGCCTGTGCTGGCCCACAGAGTTGGGAGGCTTCGAGGCCGATCCACTGCTCGAATTCGAAGTCGTTGCTGCACTGGCGGCCGCCGACACATCGGCGGGTTGGAACGTGGCCGTGGGGTCGACGCATACCGCGATGATGGGTGCGTACATCAGCCAGGAGGCTGCGGACGAGATCTTCAGCAGCGAGGTCGACGCGGTCGTTGCGGGTCAACTCGCACCGCTCGGGCGGGCGCGCCGCGTAGAGGGAGGCTTCATCGCGAGTGGTAGCCTGGGCTATGCGAGCGGCATCCACCAATCGGAATGGACCCTATCGGGATGCATTGTCGAGGCCGAAGGTGACGCTCCACCCGAGGCAATACAGGTCATCATCCCGAAAACGAGCGTGCAAGTAGCCGACAGCTGGCACGTTGCAGGCCTCAAGGGCACCGGGAGCTGCGACTACTCGTTTGATGAAGTCTTTGTGCCCGAGGGTTTCACCTACGCGTTCCCGAACCCCGAGCCACTTCGCGGAGGTCTGAGGTTCCGGCCTGGAGTCGTGCCGCAGGTTGCACCCATACATGCCGGTTTTGCCATCGGAGTCGGAGAGAGAGCGATCGAAGAGCTCACGGTGGTCGCGAAATCGAAGCAACGCCTCGGGTCTGGAACGTCCGTTGCCGACCGGGAGTCATTCCTGCGCGATCTCGGCGTCGCGCAAGCATCGCTCACAGCGTCGCGCCTCTATGCGATGGATGCGATCGGCCGAATGGAGTCCCTCAGTCGAGCGGGTGACACCGTGCCTCCCGAATTGGAGATCGAACTTCGCGCGATGGCGACCCACGCCACCCAGGCCGCACTCGACGCCGCCACGATGGGTTTCCGGTATATCGGGGCGAGTGGTCTCTACTCGACCAGCCCGATGCAGCGACTGCTCCGAGATCTGCTCGCCGCATCGCAGCACATCTTCGTCGTGGACAGCAATTTCGAAGCCTTCGGTCGCCAGCTCGTCGCGCAAGCGCCGACCCGCTAACGGAGAATGAAGCCGTGAATCAACGCGTAATCGGACAGAAGGACGCCTTGCACGTCGCCTCCGAGGATGGCAGCCAACGGGTCTGTTTCCTCATCGACCGTGGGAACTGTGGCTCCGAACGGACGACGGCCGGGCTCTATTGGCTCGCACCCGGTCGCGAAGGATCGCCCGACGTGCACCCATCGAGCGACGAGATCTACTACGTCGTCGCGGGACGGGGGAGCTTGCAGCTCGACGGCGATCACTACGAAGTCGAACAGGGACAGGCGATCTTCGTGCCCGCTGGCGTTACTCACACATCGCGCAACACCGGTGACGAGCCGCTCTGCTATTTCTTCGCCTATGTGCCGCGGCCACCGGAGATGACCGATGAGCTACCACCGGGATTCTCGATCGTCCCTCCGCTACCTGCACCCTGATCGCAAGCGAGAATCGGGCGGAAGAAGAGAAGTGAGCTGAAGCGGCCCGGCCGCATGCGCTAGTCTGCGGAATGAGGAGGGACCCGAATGTCGAAATCCGATGACGATCCGACCGATGCGGCGACCTTCGACTGGAGGGCCTTCACGCCCGAGGACTCGCCCAAGGGTCTTCCCGATATCATGGCGGACCCCGACCAGAAGCGACTGGCCACCGCCGACTTGGTCGAAGGCGACATAGCTTTCGACTTCGAGTCTCCCGTGGCCGATTTCAGTACCGGCAGCGAACGGTCGACCGGGGAGATCTTTCATCTCCAGGCCCTCGCCGCCGCTCGCCCGGTGGCGCTCATCTTCGGTTCCTACACCTGACCTCCCTTTCGCGTCCAGTTGGACGCGCTGCACGGGTTGTGGGAGCGCTATCGCGATCGCGTCGATTTCGCGGTGGTCTACATACGAGAAGCACATCCGGAAGATGGCTGGGTCGTGAACATGAATCGCGACCAGGACATTCGTATCAACGATCCTACGACGGACGCCGAGCGGCACGAGGTCGCGGCGACTTGCGCCGTTCATCTGAAGATTCGGATACCGGTCGTGATCGACGGAATCGGCGATGAGATCGCCAGCGCATACGGTGCCCTTCCGACTCGGCTCTACCTCGTAGGGCGGGGTGGGAAAGTGGCGTTCCAGGGCGATCCCGGTCCCTTTGGCCTCAAGCCCGGCGCCCTGGAAGAGGCGATTCAGAGCGAGCTGAAGCGAATTGCCTGAGATTCAACGGGTGGCGGGAGTGACTCGGATGAGGCAGGTACTCGGTAGACGGTGGATCATCCTCACGCTCGGCCTGACCTACCTCGTGTCACAACTGACGATCCTCTCGATCATCGAACCTCTGGACAGGCTACAAGTGTTCCGACTCCAGACCGCTCTATCGCCTGAGGCATTCCTGGCGATCAAGCAGTCGTGGGTTGATGCAGGTGTACTCGACGCCTACTGGCGTCACTTTGTCGTCGATTTCCCGCATCCGCTCTGGTACGGGTTGTTCCTTGCAGCTTGCGCGGCCAGTGCGCTGAACTTCTCAAATCGCCCGGATTCCTGGAACGCCCTGATCGTGCTGCCTGTCGTTGCAGGAGCATGCGACTTCGTCGAAAACAGCTTTCACGTCGTCTTCCTTTTGGAACCGGCCGCAATCGCGCACCCGTGGATTGCGATCAGCGGACTCTTCTCGCACGTGAAGTGGCTTCTCCTCGCCTCGTCGATCCTGATATCGGTCGCTCTATGCGCCACGGGTGCGAGAATCCGGATCGCAAAAAGGCACCAACTCTGAATCGAGTGTGATTCGGTGTTGCCATCCAGCGCGTCGCCTCGATCCACATCGAGGATGTCGAAGTACAGGATGTCGAACTGGCCATCTCGTTGCGCGGCACCGGCGTGCGCATCGACTATCCGCGCAAGCGCCTCGGCCTGACGCCGTACTCGAGCGATCGACCGGGCCCCAACTAGTCGTCGCCGACTCCGCCTCCGTCGGTTTCGGCATCGGTTCCCGGTAGAACCGCATCTCCCGAAACCCGACACAAGCGCAGTCCGATTCCGGTGAGCAAGCCTGCGAGTAGCAGCCAGCCGAGGGACGTATGGGGTTGGCTCAGATCGTCGAAGCCGCCGATGCCAAGCATCTGATTCTCTGCCGCCAGGCGAAGGATTCCCCAGGATGCATGCAGCGCGAGGCAGGGCAGGATCGACCCGGTTCCGTGACGCAGGATGCCCAGGACCAGTGCATTCATGATTGCGGGTACGATCGCCCAGGGGTTGAACAGGCCCATTGCAGTGGCGTAACCGCATAGCGCCGCGGTCAGGGCGATTCCCGCGCGTGTGCCGAGTTCGGCTACCAGCACCGGTTGCATCGCACCGCGGAAGAAAAGTTCGAAGGCGATCGGGAAGACCACCACGTAGGTCACGATCGAACCCAGACCGCGGTAGAAGCCCCCTTCGGGATTCGGCTCGCCTGCGTCGAAGGCGGGCATCGGGAAAAGGGCGCGGACGATATTGTCGGTTTCGCTACTGAGCAGAATCGCCCAGACCAAAAAAGCGACGGCGATCCACGCGATGCCGCGTGGAATGACGATTCCCAGATGCAATCCAGCCGGCTCCGGGATGCGCTTGGCGCAGGCCGTCAAGAGCAGCACGTAACTGAAGATGGTGGCCATGCCCGCTGAGGCGGCACCCGCAGGCACGCCCGGGCCGTTGACTAGCAGCACGAAGAACACGATTTGCAGTAGTGGTGCGGCCAGAGCCAGCACCAGCAGAAAGCCGGTATTCAGCGGCGGCGGCGGCTCGTACTCGTAGTCCTCGTCACTCATCTACTTCCGACCGAAGAGCGCCGGTTTCAGGGCCTGCCCCGTGTAGGACAGCGCGTTGTTTGCGACCTCTTCCGGAGTTCCCGTGGCGATGATCTCGCCGCCTTTGTCTCCGCCCTCGGGTCCCAGATCGACGATGTGGTCCGCGGTCTTGATTACGTCGATGTTGTGTTCGATCACCACGACCGTGTTTCCGCGTTCGACCAGCTTCGACAGTACTTCGAGCAGCTTTTCAACGTCGGCAAAGTGCAGCCCCGTCGTCGGTTCGTCCAGGATGTACAGCGTGCGTCCAGTGGCCCGCTTCGATAGCTCCTTGGCCAGTTTTATGCGCTGTGCTTCACCACCCGATAGCGTGGTCGCCTGCTGGCCCAGGTGGATGTAGCCAAGTCCCACCTCGGCCAGCGTCTGCAGGCCGTTTCGCACGCCGGGAATGTGTTCGAGAAACTCCAGGGCCTCGTCGACCGTCATCTCGAGTACATCGGAGATCGTCTTGCCCTTGAACTTCACCTCGAGGGTCTGCGGGTTGTAGCGCTTGCCCTGACACTCCTCACAGGTCACGAATACATCGGGCAGGAAGTGCATTTCGATGCGCAGAATTCCGTCGCCCTGACACGCCTCACAGCGGCCGCCCTTCACATTGAAACTGAACCGTCCGGGCTTGTAACCGCGTTGGCGACTCTCCGGAAGTTGCGTGAACAGCTCGCGAATGCCCGTGAAAATCCCCGTATAGGTAGCCGGGTTGGAACGCGAGGTTCGCCCGATCGGCGCCTGGTTTACATCGATGATCTTGTCGATGTGTTGCAAGCCGTCGATCTTCTTGAAGCTCCCCGGTCGATCTTTGCTCTTGTAGAGTTTCTGGGCGAGTGCACGGTACAGAGTGTCGTTGATCAGAGTCGACTTTCCGCTGCCCGAGACACCCGTCACCACCGTGAGCACGCCATAGGGGATGCGCAGTGTCACGTCGTGGAGGTTATTGGCAGAGGCACCGACCACGGTCACGAACTTGTCGGAGCCTGGTCGACGGCGTCGCGGTACCGCGATGGAGCGCTTCCCAGACAGGAACTGGCCCGTGGCCGACTTTTTCGACTTTGCGATCTGCGCCGGAGTTCCGGCAGCCACGATCTCGCCACCGTGCCGTCCCGCACCCGGGCCCAGGTCGATCACGTAGTCGGCCGCGCGGATCGTCTCCTCGTCGTGCTCGACGACGATCACGGTATTTCCCGTATCGCGCAGGGAGAACAGCGTGCGCAAGAGCCGCTCGTTGTCGCGCGCGTGCAGGCCGATCGAAGGCTCGTCCAGGATGTACAGCACACCGGCCAGAGCTGACCCGACCTGAGTCGCGAGACGGATTCGCTGGCTCTCGCCGCCCGATAGAGTGCCCGCCGTGCGGTCGAGAGTCAGGTATTCGAGGCCGACATTCTGCAGGAACGAGAGCCGCTCGCGGATCTCGCGCAAGAGGCGGGTGGCGATCTCCTGCTCCTGCTTGCCCAGCCGGATCTTTTCAAAATGCTGTACCGCCTGTGTGATCGTGAAGTGGCAGACCTGATCGATGCTCGTGTTTGCGATGCGCACCGAACGCGTTTCGGGGCGCAGGCGGGTGCCTTCGCATTCCGGGCACTCCGTATCGTTCATGTATTCGCGCAGGGCTTCGCGAACATTGTCGCTCTCACTATCGCGATAGCGTTTGTTCAGGATTCCCGATACGCCCAGCCACTGGCGATCGAACTTGAACTTGCGACTGCGCCCGAAGCGGAAGGTCACATGTTCCTTGCTGCCGTCCAGGATGGTCTTGCGCACCTTCAGAGGCAGCTTCTTCCAGGGTGTGTCGACCGAGCAGCCCAGATGGTCGGCCAGCGACTTGACCATCGACATGTAGTAGCCGGTGGCGCGTCCCCGTCCCATGAATGGCGCGATCGCTCCGCCGGCCAGTGACAGACTGGGATCGGGTACCAGCAGTGCCGGATCGAAGAAGTCCTTGGTTCCCAGACCATCGCAATCCGGGCAGGCGCCGTGCGGACTGTTGAAGCTGAACATGCGCGGGTTGATCTCGGGATAGCTCGCGCCGCAGTCGACACACGCGGCCAGTTCCGAGAACAGCCACTCCTCTTTACCCGGGCCGATATCGATCTTTGCGAAACCACCGGCTACGCCGAGTGCGGTTTCCAATGAGTCGGCCAGGCGTTGAGCGACTTCGGGCTTGAGTACGATGCGATCGACCACGAGATCGATGTCGTGTCGTTTCTTTCGATCGAGTTCCGGCGGGTCTTCCAGTTCGTGCAGATCGCCGTCGATGCGTACACGTACGAAACCCTGACGCGCGAATTCCTTCAACTCCTTCTTGTATTCGCCCTTTCGGTCGCGAACGACCGGAGACAAGACCTGCAGGCGCGTGCCCTCATCGAGTTCGAACACCCGATCGCACATCTGCTTGATGGTCTGAGCCTGGATCGGCTTGCCGCAGTTCACGCAGTACGGCGTGCCGATGCGCGCGTACAGCAGACGCATGTAGTCGTAGATCTCGGTTACCGTACCGACGGTGGAGCGCGGGTTGCGACTCGTGGTCTTTTGCTCGATCGAGATCGCCGGCGACAGGCCTTCGATCGAATCGACTTCGGGCTTGCTCATCTGGTCGAGGAACTGGCGCGCGTAGGCGGACAAGCTCTCGACGTAGCGCCGCTGACCTTCGGCATAGATCGTATCGAATGCCAGCGACGATTTTCCCGAACCCGAAAGTCCGGTGATCACCACCAGCTTGTCGCGCGGGATGTCGATATTGATCGACTTCAGATTATGTTCGCAAGCGCCGCGAATCACGATGTCCTGGGGGCCGCTGGTCATGCTTCGGTCTTCCTCGCGTTCGAGCTCAATTCGATCGCCAATCGTAGCGCTTCTAGCATCGATCCGGGATCGGCTCGGCCGCTTCCCGCGATTTCAAACGCCGTACCGTGGTCGACGCTGGTACGGATCAGTGGCAGGCCTAGCGTTACGTTGACCGAGCGATTGAAGGCGTGCGTCTTCAACGGACCCAGCGCCTGGTCGTGATACATGCCGAGTACGGCATCGAACTCGCCCTGAAGTGCGCGGTGGAACAGGCTGTCAGCCGCCCAGGGGCCGCTCGCGTCGATACCGTTCTTGCGCGCGCGTGCGATGGCCGGCTCGATCACCCGGAACTCTTCGTCCCCGAACCGGCCCGACTCTCCGGCGTGGGGATTGAGTCCACAGACGGCAATACGCGGATCCGGGATCGCGAAGCGTCCCGTCAGGTCGGTGTGCATCACGCCCAGCACTTCGGCGATGCCGTCCACGCTCAATCGTTCCGGAACGTCGCGCAGGGCGCAGTGGATCGTCGCCAGACCTACGCGTAGTCCGCCTCCCACGAGCAGCATCACGGCTGGTTCGTGCCCGGCGACCTCCGCGAGAAGCTCGGTATGGCCCGGAAAGGAAAAGCCGGCGTCTCCGATCACTTGTTTGGAAATCGGAGCGGTCACCATCGCGTCGAGTTCACCCGAGAGACAGTCCTGGGCAGCGCAGCGGATCGCGTCGATGATGCCATCGGCCGCAGCGGAATCCGGCTTGCCCGGCTCCACCGGCGCGGAGCAGAAGTCTCGAGTCTCGAATTTCCCGGGCAGTGGGCCGCAACGCTCGACGGCCGCGACGTCTCCATAGATGACTAGCGAGGCCGACGGGCCCTCGCGCAGCACCGCCGCGACTAATTCCGGACCGATCCCCGCCGGGTCTCCGACCGTCAGACCGATGCGGGGGGCACCTGGCTTTCGCGCGTTCCGGGGGGAGGGGCGCGCTGGACTCACTTCAGATCCGGATGCATGACCTCGATGTACCGGGTCTCTCGGATATCGTCGAGCCACTTCTTGAACTCGGGTACCGACTTGCGCTCCATCAACTCGGCGCGCAATTTGTCTTGGACCTGCGCAAGTGTGATCGTGCTCGGGTCGACACTTTCGAGAAACTGGAACAGGTTGAGCCCGTGACCCGTCTCGACGATCTCAGTGATCCCGCCGGGTTCAAGGCCTTCGAGTGCCGCCAGGATCTCGATCGGGGCATCCCGCTGGACGAAGACCGTCAGTCCGTTCTCGCGTGCGCTGGGCGCAGCAGAGTGCGCGCGCGCCAAGCCTCCGAAATTGCCGCTCTCAATCGCCTGCTGTCGCACGCGCTGGGCGAAGTCCGCGGCCGCCGTGCGTTGAGTGGCTGTGGCTTCTTCGGAGACCGGAATCAAGATGTGCAGAACGCTCAGACGGTTGCCCGGGCGCGCAGCGCCGTAGCGTTTCTCGAAGAGTGCCAGGATTTCCTCGTCGCTCACAGAGACTTGCTGCTGGACCAGACTCGAGATCAGTTTCATATGCGTGAGCTGCTTACCGATCTGTTTGCGGTACGCTTCGCGCGCCAGGCCGTGGCCGGCGACCTCCTCGTAGATCCGGTCGACGCTGGTTCCTTCGTCTGCGGCAATTCCGACAATTGCCTGATCGATCTCTGCGGGTGTCGCATTCAGGTTGCGGCGAGTGGTGATCTGGCTGATGAGCCGCTCGTCGATCAGGCTCTGAAGCGCCTGGCGTCGCAGTACACGCAACTCTTTGGGGGTCAGGCTGCCGTTCTGTTCTCGGATCTGTTGCACGGCGCCGTCGGTGGCCTCATCGAGCTCCGAGCGCAGGATGACGTCTTCGCCCACGATCGCAGCTACGCCATCGAGCAATTCCGCATGAACGGAACTCGAGACAAGGATGGACAATAGTAGGGTCAGCACGGTCTTCATCTCGGGGAATTCACCTCAGGGTTTTCAGTAGTTCGTCGTTGACCTGGATGTTCGCGTCGCGCCTCAGACCTCGTAGCCATTCCCGGCGCAGTTCTTCCAGCCGTTGGCGCTCCAGTTCCATCACAATCTCTTCCCGGACTTCCTGGAACTCTCTCTGCTTCGCCTTGGTCCTGGACTCGAGTTTGAAGACGTGGAAACCGTAGGGCGACTCGATGACCTTCGAAAGGGCGCGCTTTCCCTTCTTCAGCTTGAAGGCTTCGTCGAAAGCCTCGGGCAGTTCGCCCGCAGCAAACGGCGGCAGCAAGCCGCCTTCGCTCGCTTCGGGCGCGAGACTGTGTTCATCGGCAAGTTCGGAGAAGTCGGCACCGCCCCTCAATTCCTTGCGCAGTTTCTCGGCTTTCTCGCGTTCTTCGACCACGATCTGACGGATCTGCACTCGCACGGGTTGCTTGTATCTCGCCTTGTTTTCCTCGTAGTGCAGTGAGATCGAGGCTTCGGACACTCGCATCTTCTTGGCCAGGTCGAAAAGTGTCATGCGCTCCAGAGTCATTTCCCGGCGAACGCTCTCACGGAATTCCGTGTCGATCTTGCCGAAGTCCGGACCGTGCAGTCGCCGCAAGCGCCTATCGATTTCCTCGTCGATGACTCCGACGCCCGCCTCTTGGGCTCGATTCAAAACCACCTGGTCCGAGACCAGGCGATTGAGCACCTGGTTCAGCAGATCTTCGCGACGAGTTTCCGGATGCAGCTTTTCGCCTTCGGCGATCAGGCGCTGCAGCTCTCCGAAACTGATCGGAGCGGAGTCTACCCGGGCCACCCAGGTGTCCTCGTCCGGACCCGAACTACACGCGAAACAGAATAGACCCAGTACCAGAAACAGTCCGCGGTGGATCGAGTTCTTGGGCCGCGTGGGATCGTGCGCAGGCCCGGTCATTCTCTCGCTCATCTCGCTTCCTCTTTCGCTGCGCCGGTTTCGCCGGCCGTGCCGTCTTCGTTCTTCTCCGGTGCAATCAGGTCCAGCAGTCCGAAGGCCTCTGCCAGGGAATCATCGCTGCGACGCAGCGCCAGACAAATCTGACGCTCGGGGGTGACGCGAATGGGAGTTCCCGGGCGCTCGATGAAGCGCACCAGCTGACGCGGATCGATACGCGCCTGTTCGGCGACTCGCATGACCAGTTCTCCATTTTTGACCTCGGCGGATTCGATACCGAGCGTGCGACAACGGACCTTCAAACGAATGACCTCGCAAAGGCACTGCGCTTCGGAAGGTAGTGCTCCAAAGCGGTCGAGCAGGTCCGAGCGCACATCATCGAGATCTTCGACGTTGCGTGCGGACGAGAGCCGCTTGTACAACACCAGCCGCTGACTGACGTCTGGAATGTAGTCCTCGGGCAGCAATGCCGGAACCGGCAGGCGGATCTCGGGTTCGATGAACTCCTCGATCCCCTCGCCCTGCAAGCGCGCGATCGCCTCCTCGAGCATCTGCATGTACAGGTCATAGCCGACCGAGGCGATATTCCCCGATTGCTCACCGCCCAGCATGTTTCCGGCGCCCCGGATCTCCAGGTCCTCGGTTGCCAGACGGAAGCCCGCCCCCAGTTCCGACAGGTCCTGGATCGCTTCGAGCCGGCGCAGTGCGTCTTCGGAAATTCCACCACCTGGCGGCAAAAACAGATAGGCATAAGCCCTGCGATCGCTGCGTCCGACGCGCCCCCGCAGCTGGTAGAGCTGTGCCATTCCGAACATATCGGCCCGGTTGATCAGGATCGTGTTGGCGTTGGGAATGTCGAGACCCGACTCGATGATCGCCGTGCACAGGAGCACGTCGTAGTCACGCTTCATGAAGGCCAGCATCACCTCTTCGAGTTTCTGCGCATGCATCTGGCCGTGCGCGATGGCGATGCGAATATCCGGCATCAGGTTTCGCAGGAAGTGGCCCATCTCCGCGATCGTTTCGATGCGATTGTGGACGAAGAACACCTGACCCCCGCGGCGTAGCTCGCGTTCAATCGACTCTCGAATGATCTCGTCGCCGAAGCGACACACCTGGGTGCGCACCGCCAGGCGTTCTGGAGGCGGTGTGGCAATCACCGAAAGTTCGCGCATGCCCGAAAACGCCATCTGCAACGTGCGTGGAATCGGTGTGGCCGAGAGAGTCAGCACGTCGATGAGTTTGCGCATCTGCTTGAGGCGCTCTTTATGAGCCACGCCGAAGCGGTGCTCCTCGTCGACGACCACGAGTCCCAGATTGCGGAAGCTGATGTCTTTGGAAAGCAGCCGATGAGTGCCGACGACGATGTCGATCTGTCCCGCGGCCAGGCCTTCACGAACCGCTCGCGCCTCTTTGGTGGACGAGAGACGCGATAGCGAAGCCACCTGCACAGGTGTTTCTGCGAACCGCTCTTTGAGCGTTTCGAGATGCTGCTGGCACAAAACGGTCGTCGGAACCAGGAACGCGACCTGCTTGCCAGCGGCCGTTGCGACAAAGGCCGCTCGACAGGCGATTTCAGTCTTGCCGAAACCGACATCTCCGCATACGAGCCGGTCCATGGGCTGCTCGCGTTGCATGTCCTCGAGTACATCCTGACTGGCGCGGTTCTGGTCCGGTGTGTCTTCGTAGGGAAAGCGCGCTTCGAATTCCTCGTAGCTCGGGTCGGGTGGTGGGAAAGCGAAACCTCTCAACACTTTGCGCGCGGCGATCACCGCGAGCAACGCGTCGGCCATGTCGCGTATGGCCTTGCGCACACGCGCTTTCGTACGCGTCCACACCTGGCCGCCGAGTTTGTCCAGAGAAGGCGTCGAACCGTCGGCGCTGGCGAAGCGCTGTATCTGACCGAGGCGCGAAACGGGAATATACAGCTTGTCGCCCTGGCCGTATTCCAGCAGCAGGAATTCCTGTCGCACGCCTCCGGCGTTCAACTGGAGCAACCCGCCGTACAGGCCAATTCCGTGTTCCGCGTGAACCAGGAAATCGCCCTGTTGGATCTGCGCCAGCCGATCGATCGATTGGCCCTCTCGCGTGCGACGCACAGGTCGGCGTGACTGTAGGCGTGTACCGAAGATGTTCTGTTCGGTCAGCAGGACGAGGTTCTCGTCGGGCAGTTCGAAACCGTCTTCGAGTTTCGCGAGGGCGATATCGACGGCACCGGGCTCGGGCCAGTCGGTCCACTCACCGGAGCGCTCTTCACCGCCGGTGCGCGCGATTGGGAGGTCGCGGTTGTAGTCGGCCAGAATGTCGGCGAGGCGTTCGGCGGCCGAAAGCGATGGACAGGTAATGCGCACGCGCCGACCTTCGGTCTGCCAGCGCTCGAGTTGGTCGGCCAGAGGTTGCAGGGCGCGGCCGCTACCGCGGTTGTCCTGGATCTCCTGGCGCAGAACGCGGTGATCTTTCGCCTGAAGATCCGCGATCTCCTCGTTCGCAGCCAGATCGCGGACGCCCAGACGGTCGAGCAGTACGGGCCGCCGCGCCCTGACCAGGTCGAAAGCGGTGTCGTCGGCGATGAAGAGACTCAACGGATCGCAGACGAGCTGATCCAGAGCCTGGGCGTGGGAGTGACCCTGAAAGATCTCTTCGGTGTAGGCCTGGGCGCGGGTCGCGATCGCTTCGGGATCGTCCATTACGATCAGCGTCGACTCGGGCAGGTAATCGAAAACCGTCTCCATGTGATCGTGGAAAAGCGCTTCCAGGTTCTCGATGCCGGTCGGCAGATGTCGGCGGGCCAATGCTTCGGTCAGCGAGTAGATGTTCGATTCGGGAATGCGTGCATCGCGCCCCATCTCACGCACACGCCTGACCAGGTCGTCCAGATTGTTGGGCAGGCGATAGGAGCGTGGAGGGATCGCGACGAAGCTGCGAAGTTCGCTCTCCGAACGCTGGGTCGCTGAATCGAACTGCCGGATCGAACCGATCTGGTCGAAGTCGAACTCGATGCGCACGGGCTTGTCGAAGTGCGGCGGAAACAAATCGAGGATCCCGCCGCGGGCCGCGACTTCGCCGCGTTCTTCGACCAGACTCGCGCGGTGGTACCCCGCCGAGACCAGGACCTCGAGCAACGCGTCGCGGTCCAGAGTCAGTCCGCACTCCAGATGCGTGATGCGCCCCCGCAGCTCGGACCGCGATGGCACGCGTCGCATCAGCGCGGTCCAGGGCGCGATCAGTGTGAGAGGTGTATCCCCGCCCGCCGACAGCAAGGAGTACAAAAGACTCATGCGTCGGTTCTCGATCTCGGGATGGGGCGAGAAGCGATCGTAGGGCGGAGTGTCGTGGCGCCGGAAGATCGTCGTGTCCGTCTCCGGCGAAAACGCCCGCAACGCACCGTCAAATGTCTCGGCGGCTTTCGAGCTGGGCGAGATCACGAGCAGTGGACCCTTGTGCTCTGCACGCAGGTGCGCGACGAGGAACGCCCCGGCCGTTCCCCGCACGCGCAGTAGTCGCAGTGGCCGTTCTCGGCCTGCGACACTCTCGATCAGCTCGCTGACTCGCACCGATCCCTCAATTCCAGGTCGTTAACGCAAAGATGCCCACCGCCGGAGCGATCCGGGGGGTGGGTCTCTTGTTTTCCAGGCTTTGACTATACGAAACGGTGCCGTTTCGGGCACGAAGCCGGCGCAGCTGGGCACGAGGCAGTACTCATGACGGGGCTGTCCCGGGGGAACTACTTTTCCTTCTTGCCCCCCAGGAATCCTTTGAGCTTGTCCACAGCCTTGCCGGTGCCGCTGGTTACGCCCTCGACCCCGGAGCCAAGAGCTTCTGCGGCTTTTCGGCCCGTGTCGCCGAGCTTGTCGGCCGTCCCGCCAAGCGTGGTCGCGACTTTGTGAACGGGAAGTGCCGCCGATAGTTTGTCGAGGCGACCCGTCAGATCGCGCGCGAGCCCCAGGGGTAGCGCGCCCGATTTCTTCACGACTGCGCGCAGCACCGTCTGTGTTACCAGCGCCATGACCTCCGGTATCGAGATACCCCCGCCTTCTTCTCCGAGGTTCGTCAGGCGAATTTCCGGAACCTGGAACTCGATCTCCGGAAGGGATACCCCGGCGCGCGAGAATTTCGTGTAGGCGGAGATGTCGCGAATCAGCAATTCCCGAATCACGACGCGTTTTTCGGCACCGGGCTCGGTTTCGCTTTCCGGCTCGCCTCCCGGGCTCAGCTTCTCGAGGTTATCGAGCACTGTTCCGTAGTTGGAGCCCCCGCTGTTCTGCTCGAGAGTCATCTCGAATCCCGTGAGATCGATTTTCGGGATCACGATCACATCGGAAGTGAGACTCTGCAGGTCCACGCTGGCGCTGGCGCTGCCCAGTTTCATGAAGCTGGGGCGTTCGAATCCCGGAGGGTTCTTGATATCGAGTCCGGAAAGCCCGATTTCGCCCCGAATCGGGCGCAGCCGGAAACTGGAAAGGACGGTCTCTACCCCGAGCGCATGGCTGGCGCCGCCTTCGATCCCCGCCCGAGCGATGTTGTTGAAATAGATCACGATTCCGCCGATCAGCAGGACGATCAGCAGGAGGGCGAAAAGGCCAAGGCGCGCAAAGAGCCGCATAGAGGGTTCTCCAGACAAGAGGTGATCCACAACGGTCGCGCATCGGTCGCCTCGCCGCTATAATGCGCCGCCCCTCACAGGAGGGTGCGCCCGAGCAAGGGCGCCAAGGAGCTGGTCTCGTGGAAATCGTTGGTCGCAAACTGGGAATGACGCAGATCTTCAGCGAAGACGGGAACCGGGTTGCCGTCACGGTCGTGCGCGCGGGGCCCTGTACCGTGGTCCAGAAGAAGAGCGAGGAGACCGACGGCTACTCCGCGGTCCAGCTCGGCTTCGAGGAGCGCAAGGAAAAGCACGCTACCAAGGCCCTGATGGGCCATTTCAAACGGGGCGGAGTCGATCCCAAACGCGTCCTCTTCGAGGTCCGCCTCAGCGAGGAAGAGCTGGCCGCGCTCGAGGTCGGCCAGGAGCTCGGCTGCAGCACTTTCGAGGAAGGCCAGGACGTCGACCTGAGTGGAACCAGCAAAGGTCGCGGTTTCAGCGGCGTGGTCCGGCGGCACAACTTCCAGACTCACAGCCAGACCCACGGTACCCATGAGTACTACCGCCACGGTGGCGCGATGTCGGCGGGAACCTATCCCGGTCGCATCCTGCCCGGCAAGAAGATGGCCGGCCAGCACGGCAATACGCGCACGACGATGCGCGGTCTCAAGGTCGTAAAGATCGACGCGGAAAAGAACCTCCTGTTCATCAGTGGTTCGGTTCCCGGCCATCGCAACGGCCTGGTCCGCATTCGTCCCGCCGTCTAGACCGGACCTGAAGGCGACTGGTCACGGCTCGCTACGAGCGCCAGGATTCCTTCTACCGCAAGGCGAAGGAAGAGGGTTTTCGCTCTCGGGCTGCTTATAAGCTGGAGAGCCTGCTCGGAAACTTTGCGCGGCTGAAGCCCGGTGATGCCGTCGTCGATCTGGGTAGCTGGCCCGGCGGCTGGTTGCAGATCCTGGCAGAACGCGTCGGAGAGCAGGGCTTCGTGATCGGCGTGGATATCGACGAGATCGAACCCCTCGCGCCACCGGTCGTGTCGCTACAGCTCGATATGACGCAATCTGACGCGGCTGATCAGATCGCTGCACATCTGGGAGATCGCAAAGCCGTCGCGGTGCTCTGCGATGCCGCGCCAAAGCTCACGGGCATCAAGGACGTGGATCGCGCCGCGATCGAAGAGTTGCACGAAGCGGCTCTGGCGGTCGCGGATCGGGTCATGGAGCCGAAGGGCACGCTGGTCGTGAAGGCCTTTCCCGGGCCTCAGAGCCAGGCTTTTCGCGGCGTGCTCAACAAGCGCTTCGGCCACGTGAGCGAGGTGCGCCCGGAGGGAAAGCGCGCCTCCTCCAAGGAATTCTACTGGGTGGCCGGTCCGAAACAGGCTACTGGAGGGACTAGCGGCGGCGGTCGCGCGAGGAAGCGCCGCCGGCGCGGCTCTTCCGGCCGCGGCTCCCGCTCGGGCGCTTGAGATTCGCGCCCGGTTCGGCCGTCGCACCGTACTCCGCCAGGAACTCACGCTTGAATGCGGGGAAGCGAGCCGCGCGGATCGCCTCGCGCATGTCCTGCATCAGGCGCTGATAGAAACGCACGTTGTGAATCGCGCCGAGAATCGTGCTGAGGATTTCGTTTGCCCCGTACAGGTGATGCAGATAGGCGCGCGTGAACGTGCGGCACGCGTAGCAATCGCAAGACGGGTCGATTGGGAAGAAATCGCGCCGGTAGTTCTTGTGCGTCATGCGAATACGGCCGCGCCGTGTGAACAGCGTGGCTGAACGCGCATAGCGCGTTGGAATGACGCAATCGAACATGTCCATGCCGCGCTCGACCGACTCCAGAAGATCTTCGGGTAGACCCACGCCCATCAGATAGCGCGGCTTGTCCTCGGGTAGTAACGGCGCGGTGACCGAGACGATGCGTTTGAGCTCCTCGATCCCCTCACCTACCGAAACTCCGCCAATCGCGAACCCCGGCAGATCGTGTGCGCAGACGGCCGCGGCACAGCGCTGACGCAGGTCGGGATAGACCGACCCCTGCACGATGCCAAACAACGCCTGCTCGCTGGAACCGTGCGCTTTGACGCAGCGCTCCAGCCAGCGCAGGGTGCTGTCGACGCCCCGCTGCGCCATCTCGCGATCTGCCGGGAAGGGGGTGCACTCGTCGAAAGCCATGATGATGTCGGCGCCGAGAGCGTGCTGAATCTCGATGGAGCTCTCGGGTGTCATGAAAACTTCGTTTCCGTCTATTTCATTGCGAAAACGTACGCCATCGCGCTCTATTTCCTTGTTTTTCAGGCTGAATACCTGAAATCCCCCGGAATCGGTCAGGATCGGACCATTCCAGGCCATGAAGCGATGCAGGCCTCCGGCCTTGCGCACCAGGTCGGCACCGGGCCGCAGCATCAGGTGGTAGGTATTGGCTAGCAGGATCTCGGCTCCCGCGTCGCGCAACTGGTCCGGGGCCATCCCGCGCACTGCGGCGCGGGTTCCGACGGGCATGAAGATCGGTGTCTCGACCTGACCGCGGGGGGTTTCCAGGTGGCCGGTTCGCGCCGCGCACGAAGGGTCAGTCGCCTCGAGGGTCCACCGGATCACCGGGGGACGTTCACTTCTCGCCGAGGAACTGCTTGGAGTGGCCGAGCAGCTTCTCGGCGGGGATTCGCACCTTGCGCTCCGGATCGGCCACTGCATGGCCGATCTGCCACGCCTGCAGGCCCGTCTCGCGCACGGCGTGGAGTGTCTTTTCGGCGTCGGAGGGCTGCACCACGAAGCACAGGCCGATGCCCATGTTGAAGACGGTCCGCATCTCGCCCCGGGCGACTTCGCCGCTGCGCTCGATCAGGCCGAAAATCGGGTTGGGTTCGGGCAGATCCGTGATCTCGAAGCCCACAGGCGCCTCGACGCGGCGCAGATTCAGCAGTCCGTCGCCCGTGATGTGCGCGATCGCGCGCGGCTGGATACCCGCCCCCGCTACGGCCTCGACCTGGGGCACGTAGATATGGGTCGGCTTGAGCAATTCCTCGCCAATCGTGCTGCCCAGTTCCTCGATGTACTCCTCGAGCTTGAACCTGTTCAGCACCTGGCGCGCCAGGGTCAGCCCGTTGGAGTGCACGCCATTGGATTCGACACCGATCACGATATCGCCCGGCTCGATCGTGCTGCCGTCGATCAGGGCACCCTCGGGAACGAATCCGACGGCCATGCCCACCAGATCGAGTCCCTTGCCCTCCGACACGCCCCGCACCATGGAGGGGACCTGAGCGGTCTCGCCGCCCACGATGCTGACTCCGGCGAGCTTCGCGCCTTCAGCCAGACCGCGGCCCAGCTGGGAAAATATCTCGGGGTCGGCCTTTTCACAGGCGATGTAGTCGAGCATGGCGACCGGCTTGGCGCCCACGCAGATCAAGTCGTTGACGTTCATGGCGACACAGTCGATGCCGACCGTGTCATAGCGCTCGATCGTCTCGGCGATCAGCAGCTTGGTTCCAACACCGTCGGTGGTCAGCGCCAGCTGGACGGGCCCGACGCGGATTACGGCCGCGAAATGGCCCACGCCGATCTCGCTGGAAGCGCCAAAGGCCTGGGTCGGTGCGACCTCGAGCAGGAGTCTCGCGAGAGCGCGATCTGCCTCGTCGGTGTCGACGCCGCTACGAGCGTACTCGCGCGTGCTCATGGGGGTCGAAGCGCGGCGCTAAGGCCGGCTCTGCTCGCCCTTGCTTCGGCGCAGCCGGACTCTGCGGTTCTTCGCCTTGAGCTTGGCGCGATGGCGGGCGCTTCGGCGACGGTTGCGGTGCGGCAGCTTGGTCGATTTCTTCATGGGAGGCGGAGCATATCCAAGGCTGGGAGATCTTGCTACCAGAGCTTTCGCAGCCGGCCTCTTGTCCCGAGGGCCGCCTTCTCAGCGGCCCGGATCTCGTTCCGTTCGATGCGCTCACGCAGCTGTTTCCGCTTGGTTTTCAGCCGCCCAGGAAGGGCTTTCTGCGCCGCTGGGGTCCAGGGCCGCTGCTCGACCGTCTCGCGGAAATCGCAGAAATCCCGATAGCCGACCAGCTCGTGGCGCAGCTCCCGGGTCACGAGCTCGATCATGATGGCATCGTCCAGGAAGCCCAGACCGGGGACCGGATCAGCGATCAGGTCTTCGGCGTCGGTGAAGTAGGCCAGAGCACCGAGCACCTTGCGTTTCACGGAAACGGGCAGGGCCCAGTCCTGATCGTTGATCATGTCGACGAAACTCTCGAGTCGCTCGACTCGCTCCATCACGTATTCGGGAGGGCTGAACTTGCGAACCTCGCGCGCCAGTACGAGCGCTGCGCCGATCACCCCGTCCTCAGTCTTCTTCAATACGCTCGATTGGGAGCGCTGCAGGATCCGGCGCAAATGGTCGACGTCCTTGGCATCCAGCGTGAATGTGACCTTCAACTCTTTCAACGCCGTCTCCTGTGCGAGGATGCGTTCATGAAGGGTCCTTCCGTAGAGCAGAACACATGAGTGCGCGAGTCCACCTTAGCGCTCCGATCCCCGAAGTGGGCCTGGAACGGCTCCGCGCCGCCGGCCACACCGTTACGACAGGTGGGCTGGGGATTCAAGATGCCGACGCACTGCTGTCGCTTCTGACCGATCGGGTCGACGCCGAACTGCTCCGTTCTGCAAAGCGCTTGAAGATCGTCGCGAACATGGCGGTGGGAACCGACAACATCGACCTCGATGCGGCCCGCGACCTGGACATCGCGGTCAGCAACACCCCTGACGTGTTGACCGACGCGACCGCAGATCTGGCGTTCGCGCTCTTGCTGTCGGCGGCGCGGCGCATTCCCTGGGGGGACCGGCTGGTGCGCGGCGGCGGCTTCACGGGCTGGGAGCCACTCCTGGGTATCGGACTCGACGTGACCGGGCGCACGCTGGGAATCGTGGGCGAAGGGCGCATCGGACGGGCCGTCGCTCAACGCGCCGAGGGCTTTCGCATGCAGGTGCTCAGTTGCGGTCGCGATCGCGGACTGGATCTGCCCGAGTTGCTGGAGCGCTCGGATTTCGTGTCTCTGCACGTTCCACTGACGCGCCAAACGCGCCATCTGATCGGCGAGGCCGAACTGCGACGGATGCGCCCACACGCCGTACTGGTCAATACCGCGCGGGGAGCGGTGATCGATGAGAGCGCGCTCGTGCACGCACTCCGAGAGGGCCGGATTGCCGCGGCTGGGTTGGATGTCTTCGAGAACGAACCCGCCCTTTCTCCAGGGCTCGCAGAGTTGCCACAGGTGGTGCTTGCGCCCCACGTGGGCAGTGCCACGATTGCCACGCGCAATCGCATGGCGGAGATTGCTGCCGAGAACATCGTCGCTGTGCTCGCCGGACGACCGTTGCTCAATCCGGTGTAGTCGCGGGGAAAGCGTCGCTAGGCGGGTCAGCCGGAAACGCCGCTCGAGCCAGGAAAACGGTTCGAGCTAGAAGAGCGGCTCGAGTTTGGCAGCCGTGCCAACGGCGTGCAGGCGTAGTCCCGAGACCTCGGTCTCCGCCTGGCAGGCGAAAGGATCCAGGGTCACTTCGAGGCCAACGACGGCATTGGCACCAAGCGAGCGCGCCTTGTCGCGTAGCGACTCGAGCAATTCGCGTTCGGCCTTGCTCCAGGCGGCGGAGCGATCCTCGAAGCTCTCGTCTTCGAGAAAGAGTTCGGAGCTGATCGGGCCAAAGTAGGCCGCGGCCCGGGTGCCACTCACCCAGGGCGACGTGTAGAGTTCCACGTCGTTTTCGGAATTCAGTTCTTCGGCCGAATCAGACTCTGCCATCGCAAACCCTATCGGCCCGGCGTATCTCAGACTGTATTGGATGGTTCACACAGTCGTGTTGGTGCGGGAGCGGTGCCTCGGTTAACTTCGGCGCCCGTGAGATTGACCGGCAAAGCAGGCGTACTCGTTTTGGCTCTGGCGAGTCTGAGCGCGTGTGGCACGCGAGGGGAACCCGACCAGGAGGCGCAGGTTCGGGAGCGATTCGGTGTTGCTCCGCTCGTGGCCGCCGCCGATGCGGCTTTGAAGGTGGGAAACTACGAAGTGGCGATCGACGCCTACGCAGAGGCACTCGAACGCACTCCTTGGAACGATCGCTTGCGTCGCGCGTGGGTTGCCGCACATATCCAACGGGCCGCGCGAACGCGCGATGCGCGCAAGGGCATCCAGCCGCTGATCGAGGCCGAGTCCGATCTGCGCAAAGCCCTCGTCGCATTGCCCGATGATTCGGAACTGGAGCACGCGCTGGCGGTCATTCTCCTGGACCGCGCGGCGTTCGAGCCCGACGATGAGCTGTCGGAGCGTCTGCGCGGTGAAGCAGGCGTGCTCGCCCCCGATCTCGAAGCCCGGACGCCGATCTTCCGAGCAGGTGTGGAACGGCGACTCGATCTGGCCTACGAGCTGATCGAGCGGGGTCAGATCGATGCCGGGATCGACAGTCTCGAGCGCCTGCACAAGACTCGACCCGACAATACAGATGTCACCCGCCTGCTCGCCCAGGCGTCCGTACGTCGCGGCCTGCAATTCAGTGAGCGGCGCAACTACGCCCGGGCCGCAGGGCGCTTCGCCCGGGCTACCGGCCTATACAGGGACCTACTGCCCTGTGACGGCGAACGTTGCGATTCCGTCGAGCTGAGCGTCGCGCACCAGAACCTGATCGTCTCCCTGATCGAGGCGAGACTCTGGTCGGAGGCCGAAGCGGCGCTGTCCGAAGCTGAGAGGATCGGCCTGAGCTTTCCCGAGCTGACCGAGGGCTTGCGGGAGATGCGCTGAGGAAGATACGGGAATAGGCGTTCTGGCCCGACTCCCAACCACAGCGCCAGCCCTGCTACTCTGGGCGCGAATTTCTCGGAGGAACCCCAATGCCAGTTCACGGTGGCAAACTCGCCGCGCGCGCTCTCAAGGCGGCCGGCGTCGACTGTATCTTCACACTCAGCGGTGGGCACGTCATGGCCATCTACGATGGTGCGATCGACGAAGGCATCCGCATCATCGACGTACGCCACGAACAGGCCGCGGTCCACGCAGCAGACGCGTACAGTCGCCTGAACCCCGGAAAGATCGGCTGCGCAGTGCTGACCGCCGGACCCGGTGTGACCGACGGCGTGACCGGCGTCGCGAACGCCTGGCGAGCGAACAGTCCCATACTGGTGATCGGCGGACAGGGGCCATTCGACAATATGCGCCGCGGATCGCTACAGGAGATGGATCACGTTTCGGTGATGAAGCCGATCACGAAGTGGGCCGACGCCTGCTACGAGACCAAGCGCATTCCCGAGTACATCGAAATCGCGGTTCGCCATGCGGTGTCCGGCGTGCCCGGTCCCTCGTTCCTCGAGATTCCGATGGACATCCTCACCGGTGCTTCGGAGTTCGAAGATGCCTGGTTCCCGACCTTCCGTCAGGCCCCGCGCCTGCAGCCCGATCGAACCGCAGTGCTCGAAGCTCTGCAGATCCTCAAGGGGGCCAAGCGTCCGATCATGATGGCCGGTACCGGCGTCAAGTGGTCGGAGGGTTCAGAAGCACTGCGTCAGTTCGCACAGGAGACCCGACTGCCGGTCTTCCTGAACGGCATGGGCCGGGGTCAGTTGCGTTCCGACGATCCGCAGTTCTTCAATCGCGTGCGCAAGGACGCGATGAAGCAGTGCGACGTCTTCGTGCTCGCCGGTGCATTGCTCGACTTCCGCCTGCGCTACGGCCAGTCGATTCCCGCCGACGCGAAGATCATTCAACTCGATATGGACAATACGTTGATCGGCCAGAATCGTTCGCCCGCCGCTGCGGTCGTGGGCAATATCGGAACGGCGCTGGAGACCATGCAGCAGTTGATGAAGGACGAGTCGATCCAACTGGACTTCACCGCCTGGCGAGATGAACTCCGGGCGAAGGAGACCGAGATCGAGGCGAGCTTCCAGGACCAGTTGAACTCGGACGAGGTGCCGGTTGACCCGCTGCGGATGGCGCGTGAGATTCGCGACTTCATCGACGAAGACACGATCCTGATCGGCGACGGCGGCGACATTGTCGCCCAGGCGGCGAAGGTCTTGCCGGTTCTCAAGGAGAACTGCTGGATGGATCCGGGACCGCTCGGAACTCTGGGTGTCGGTATGCCGTTTGCGCTGGCCGCGCAGGCGTCGTTCCCGGACAAGAAGGTCCTGATCATCTACGGCGATGGTTCGTTCGGCCTCAACGGTTTTGAGTTCGATACCGCGATTCGCTTCAACCTGCCGATCGTCGGCATCATCGGAAACGACGCGGCGTGGGGTCAGATGCTGCGTCCGCAGGTCGCCTTGTTCGGCAAGGATCGCGCGGTCGCCACGCACCTCAACTACACGCGTTACGACAAGGTCGTCGAGGCGATGGGTGGACACGGCGAGTACTGCGAGAAGCCTGACGAGATCCGTCCGGCGCTCGAACGCGCCTTTGCGTCGGGCAAGCCCGCGTGCATCAACGTCAAGATCCGCAAGGACGAAGGCGCGCCGAAGGGCAGCACCTACGTCTGATCCATCGCGCCTGGCCAACCCGTTGGCAGACCCGGCCTGGGGGCCGGTGATACCGGTCGCGGATTCTTCCGGACACCCGGTTGCGAACCGGGCTTGCGGGGGAGTTGCGCGCGAGAACGAGGTCCGGTTCTGCGGTGCTCGCATCGACGCCTTCGTGCGCTGCGAGCGGCGCTTGTTGCGCACCAACGAAGCCGACGAAACGCAATACGGCGTCGCGCAGGTGCGGCGCATCTTGCACACACCGGATCTCGCGCTTTTGCACCTGGTCTTCGCGCCAGCCGGAGATCATCCTCTGCTGTTCTCGCTCGTGCGCCTGGAGAACCTCGCCGACTCGCCTGTATATCTCGAATATTCCGAGACCTGGGATGTGTCTGATGGGGTGTACCGCGCGGGAGATGGAGCATGCGAACGAGTGACCGAGGGCGAAGCTGGCGAGTGTGTCCGCGCGCTGGCCGAGAGTTCTTCAGTGATCCGCGCGCGGGCGCCCGAGCCCGGGCCGCGGGTGGGTTTGGCGCTCGACCTGGGCATCGCACTTCCGCCCCGCGCGAGCCGAAATCTGAGCTTTGCCTACGTCGAGCGCGAACAACCCGCCGATCTGGTTCGGGCCTGGCGCGGGGATGTGGCGCGCGAACTCCAGCACACGGCTTCGAACTGGCTGGAGGATCTGGACCCGACCGCCGACCCGATCGGAGCCTACCGAGAGCGCGTCGCCGAGTGGGTGGCTTGAGCGCCGACTCGCTACACTCCGCCGCCGTGAAATACGCGCTTGCCGTCACTCTCGTAACAGCACTGTCCAGCTTCGTCGCACTACCCGTCGCGGCGCAGGTTGCGATGCCCAAGACCACCTCCATAGTCGAGGAAGTGGCGAACACCGTGGCCGAAACCGGTCGCGTGATCAACGCGTGGTGGTTGCCGCCGGAGTACTGGGTCGCCTCCGCCCGCGAGCAGAAGATGAGCGCGTCGGAGATCGACGAGGTGCGCCGAGTCTTCGACGACTACCTGATCATCGGTGTGGTCGAGGCGACGGTGGTTGCGGACGCCAAGCCCCGGATGACCGAGATTGCCGAGTTCGTGAAGCGCTCGACGATTACGGTGAACCTGAAACCGTTCGAGGTTCTGCGCGAAGTCAATCCGCGACTCGCCGAACTCGCACCCAAGCTGATCTATCCGCTAAAGGCGTCCCTGTCGCTATTCGGCGACGGATTGCGCCTGCTTCCGATCAACAACACGGATCCTTCTGGCAAGCCGATCCTGCTCGGTGGGCAAGAAGGCGAACTGCGCCTGGAATACCGCATCGACGAGGCTCGGCTCCCGATCGTGTTCCGCTGGCGCGCCCCGCTCAGCTCAGTCGCGGGAACGCGAATCTGTCCGACCGGCGGCGAAGATCTGGAAGCCAACTGGAACTTCTGTCCCTACCACGGGGCGAAGCTGCCCGCTCGCTAGCTGCCCCGCTAGGATTTTTCGACGACCGCTTCGATCACGTCCAGGGCTTGATCCAGTTCGTCCCTGGGGATGTTCAGTGCGGGGAAGAGTCGGATGACCCGCTCGGCGGTCAGGTTGACCAGCACGCCGCGTTCGCGGGTTTCCGGGTGCACCGCCGCAGCGAGTTCGGCATCGCGGAGTACCAGGCCCACGAGCAGGCCCGCGCCGCGCACGGCCTCGACCTTGTCGGCCTGGCGCTTGGCGAGTGCCCCGAAGCGCTCCATGATGTGGTCTCCAAGCACTCGCGCGTTTTCGACCAGTCCATCGTCTTCGATCACCTTCATGACGGTGGCTGCGGCCCGGCAAGCCAGCAGATTACCGGCGTAGGTTCCACCGTGATCTCCCGGCACGATGGCGTTCATGACGTCGTCGGTCGCGCTGAACGCCGCGATCGGAACGCCACCCCCAATGCCCTTGCCGAAGGTCAGGATGTCGGGTTGTACACCGCTGTGCTCGAGTGCCATCCAACGTCCGGTGCGACCACAACAGGTCTGGACCTCGTCGAGGATCAACAGCGCACCGACATCGCGACAAGCTTTCTCGAGACCGGTCAGATAGTCGGCCGGTGGAACGACGACCCCGCCCTCGCCCTGGATGGGCTCGACGATCACGGCGGCCACGTCTTTGTCGATCAGCTGCTGGGCGGCTGCCAGATCTCCGTAGGGTGCGAAATCCGCCTCGTGCACGATGCCCGCCCAGGGTTTGCGGTACTTCTCCTGGCCGAGGCATCCCATGGCGCCGAGTGTGCGTCCGTGGAAGCTATTGAGTGTGGCGACGAACTTGCTGCGCCCGGTCCGGCGAACAGCCAGCTTGAGTGCGCCCTCATTGGCCTCGGCGCCCGATGACGTGAAGAACGAGTGCTGCATGTTCGCCGGGCTGATGCGGGCGATGCGTTCTGCCAGATCGAGTTGTGGCTCGGAGTACACGACGTTGGTCGTCTGCATGAGTTTGCTCGCCTGATCTGCGATCGCTTCGGCCAGCGCCGGATGGCAGTGACCGATTGAGGTCACACCCCAGCCCGCCGTCAGATCGAGAAACTCGCGGCCTTCAACGTCCCAGACCTTGGAGCCCGCTCCTCGATCGAGCGCAAGCGGCCAGCGTCGCACGCCCGGTGCAAAGACCAGCTTCTCGCGGTTCAACACGGCTTCGTACTTTCCGGACATATCGGCGCTCTCCTTCTGGCGAGAATCTCTCCCGAATCCTCTCCCGTTTCGATTCGGTCGCGGAGCAGGAAATCCGTGGCCGCGTGGGTGAAGAGTTCGGGTTGTTCAAGATAGACGAGGTGGCCCGCGCCCGGAATGATCTCGAGCCCACATGTGGGAATCGTCTCGGCCAGGGCGAGGGCGTGAGCCGGGGGCGTGAGCCGATCGTCTTCACCGGCGATCACCAGTGAGGGTACCGTCAGATCCGCCAATCGGTCGAGTGCGTCGTGGCTTGCACACGCCCGTGCCTGGAAGGCGTAGTCGTCCGGCCGATCCGCGCCGAGCTTCGTCTTCAGGTACGGCTGGACCGCTGCTTCGTTCTGCAGGGCTTGCTGGCCGAGGCACCAGAGCATGGAGCTGCGGTGGCGGATCTGGGCCGGGACTCTTTCTTCTGCCATTTCCGCCCAGAGCTCGAAGATCGCCGAAACGTGAGCGTCGCACCGGCCCGTGGTGGCCACCAACACCAGCTTGGAGACTCGCTCGGGCGCGAGCAGCGCGAGTTCCTGGGCGATCATCCCGCCCATGCTGCGACCCATGACCGGCACGCGTTCCAGCCCCAGGTGATCCATGAGTGCCAGCACATCTAGCGCCAGATCGCGGATCGAAACCGGACCCTCGAGCGCAGGCGCCAGGCCCGCGCCGCGATTGTCGAAGGTCAATACCGAGAAGTGCTTGGCGGCCGTCTGCAGATATGGGCGCCAGCTCGTGCCCTTTCCACCGAGGCCGGCGATCAAGAGCAGCGGGGGACCGCTGCCGCACCATGCATGGGGTGCCACGTAATCCGAGAAGTGTGGGTTTTGGGCCATGACTCTTCCATCTGGAGGCGGGTGGGCCGCCTGATTCCGGGCGAACGAAGGACTCGGTGCCGTGTCCGAGCGGGCGGAAACACGACCCGTTCAAAAGTCCCCCGACGGCGCCGGAGGGTCGACAGACCTATCCGCGCCGGGGGGACCCCGTACGGGTGCGGCGGATTGGAGTGCTGGGAATTGCCAGGAGCAAGGCCGCAGTCTGTCGCTGGGATGGAATCATCAGGCAGCGCACGATGCCCCAACCCACCCGGGGTGTCAATTGCGCATTCATCCCCGCGGCTCTCGATCCGTTAATCTAGGCTCGATGTCTACGCCTCAATCCCACCCCGCCGTGATCCTGACCCTGTCGGCCACGGGTCTGGCCGTGGCGCGTTCGCTCGCGCCTCGCGGCGTGAAGGTCTGGGGCGTCGATAGCGAGCCCCAGGCGTTGGGTCATAGCTCGCGCTGGGTTTCGGGCGACCCACGCTTTGCCTCGCTTCCGGCAGGGCCTGAGTTATTGGCCGCGCTCATGAAGTTCGGCAGTGAACAGGAGCATCGGCCGGTCATCTATACCGCGGGCGACCCGTACATCGACTTCGTGGCCGACCACAACCAGGCGTTGCGCGATCACTTCATCCTGATGCAGTCGATGAAGCCCGAAGTTTCGTCGCTCCTGATGGACAAGCAGACATTTTACGGACGTTGCGAGGGGCTCGGCATCGTCATGCCGCGGACCTTCTTTCCGGAAGACCAGGCCGATGCGGAACGCGCCGCTGCGGAAGTGCGCTATCCCGCGATCGTCAAACCCACACAGGGCCACCTCTTTCGTCGCCACCTGGGCGGCGAGAAACTGGTCGAGGTCGAGGACTCCGCCGGTCTCGTGCGCTGGTGGCAACAGTTTCGCGACTGGGGTGGAGATTCGGTATTGCAGGAAGTCATCCCCGGGCCCGAGACGAATATCTTCGTGGCCGGGCTCTATACCGATGCTCAATTCAAGTGCCGGTCGTTGTTCACCGCGCGCAAGTCGCGCCAGTACCCGCCGCGTTACGGTTCCGGTTCGTACATGGAGGCGTGTTGGTCCCAGGAGATCGCGGACCTTTCGCTCGAACTGGTGGCGAAGCTGCGTTATTCGGGCATCTGCGGAACCGAGTACAAATGGGACCCGCGCGACGAGGCGTGGAAGCTGATCGAGTTGAACCCCCGTCCCACGCTCTGGTACTCGCTGCCGCGCGCCGCCGGAGTCGACGTGGTCTGGGACGCGCACTGCGACCTGACGGGCAATCCGAATCCGGTGCACATCGACGAACAGGATGATTCGGTTCGCTGGCAGCTGCCCGTTCGCGATCTGCTCGCATCCTGGCACTTCTTGCGCACCCGCGAACTGGGATTGCTCGAGTTCCTGCGCACGACGCTCGATCCCCGGAACAAGGACTTCGGGGATCTGGCGCTATCCGATCCTGGTATGCTTCTGGCGGTGCCCCGGGACGTGATTTCCAAGTACTTTACTCACGTCCGGCGGCCAACGGATCGAACCGATGGTCCTCCGCGACCGTCCCAGAGCGGAGACTCGGAGTAGGCGTGGCCCGTAAGACCAATATGCTCACGATCGATGTCGAGGACTGGTTCCATATCCTCGAAAGCGACGATGCCCCCGGACGGGACGGCTGGGAAGATCTGCCCTCCGGGGTCGAGCGCAATACCGATCGTCTGCTGGAACTGCTCGACGAAGGCGGCGCGCACGCCACGTTCTTCACGGTCGGCTGGGTGGCGTGGAAGTATCCGGAGCTGATCAAGCGCATCGCCGCGGCGGGCCACGAGCTGGCCAGCCATTCCTTCTGGCACGAAGTCGTGCGACGACACGACAGGGCATCGCTGGCCGGCGATCTGGCCGCATCTCGCAAGCTGCTCGAAGATCTGACCTCGCAACCTTGCGAGGGTTTTCGCGCACCGGGGAATTCGATCACACCCCAGGATGCGTGGGCTTTCGAACTGATTGCCGAGGCCGGTTTCAGCTACGACGCATCGTTGTGTCCGGCGGCCTCGAGTCACGGAGGCTTTCCCTCTCCGTACAAGCAGCCACATATCGTGCGCTGCAATGCCGGGGATCTGGTCGAGATTCCCGCGGCGACTTTCGGGTTCGGTCGCTTCCGCCTTCCCTACGGCGGGGGGGGGTATGTGCGCTTGTTCCCCTGGAGTTTTCTGCGTTTTGCAATCGCCGCAGACAATTCACGCGGTCGACCGACGAACATCTACATTCATCCGCGCGAAATCGACGTAGACCAGCCGCGTATTGCGCTGCCGCGTCTGCGCCGCTTCAAGTACTACGTGGGGCTCGAGACCACCGAGCGCAAGCTGCGCGCGATGATGGAGCACTACCGCTGCATAGGCGTGCGCCGTTGGATTGCCGAGAATCACCCTGCGGTGATCGGCAAAGTGCTCGACGTGCGCGAGCTGGCGCGCACTACGCAGCCTACGCCGGATCCAATGCACCTTCCGCCCGCGCCTCCGTCAGCCGCGGCGCGAGTCTGAGTCGCGCGTGCTGGGCTGGGTTGCACTCGTGGGTTGGGTCGGGGTCGCTGGGCTCGCTGCTGTGCTTTCGCGCATGTACCGAGAGGAAAGCCGCGACGATCGCATTCTCTGTTTGCTCTACCATCGCGTCATTCCGCGTTCTACCTACGACCGGTTTACAGGTACCGAGCAGATCTTCTCGATGCCAGACGATCGCTTCAAGGAACAGCTCGTCTGGTTGCGCGCGCACGGTTACCACTTCATAGGTCTGGATCAGCTGGCCGCGCATCTGAGCACGAAGGCGCCTCTGCCCGACAATCCGGTCTTCATCTCCTTCGACGACGGTTGCGAGAGTGTGTACAAGCACGCGCTCCCGATCCTCTCGGGCCTGGGTATACCCTCGACCGTGTTCGTGACCATCGATGAGGACGCCTGGATCTTTCACGAAGGCGAATACTTCGAACGTCGCATGACGATCGAAGAGATGCGCAGCTGTGCAGAGGGCGGGATCCAGATCGGATCACACGCCGTCAGCCACCGCGGGCTGAACGAGATGAGTCGTGAGCGGGTCCTGGACGAACTCGTGCGCTCGAAGAAAACACTCTCGGAGTGGATCGACCGCAAGGTCGACCACTTCGCCGTACCGCTGAACTTCTACAAACGCGAAACCCTGGAACTGTGCAAGGAAGCGGGTTACGCGTCAGTCTGTACTTCAGACAACGGCACGTGCAATCGCGATACGGACCCGTTCAAGATCAAGCGCTTCATCATCGAAGGCAGCTACGACCTGGCCGCATTCGAACACTCGTTGTCGCCTCGGGTGATTCTGCAGCGTCGCATCATCAACGCAATGAAAAAGCTGCCACCCAAGATTCTGGGCGAGCGCATCTGGATGCCCTTGCGTCAGGCCATCTTCAACAGTCCGCTCGGTCCCTTCCTGACGATCGGCCGTCTGCGCATGATGCTCTTGGTCCTGGCTGCGCTCGGCGGTCTGGGGTTGGTCGCGATTACGCTCGTCGCCCTGGGCTGAACTCGCTCTCTACGGCGTCTGATCCGTTTCCAGGGTCTTGAGGAAGGAGATCAGGTCGTCCACCTGCTTCTCGGTCATGGGCTGCTTCACACAAGCGGTGACGGGAACCTTGTTCTTGCGCGTCCTGGTCCTCAGTTCTTCAGTCTCGGGATGTCCACTGCGCCAGGTTCCCTGTGGATCGTTGAGCCACATGCGAAGCCAGTCTTCCGTGTGGCGCCGGGTGACGTTTCTCATGCCGGGACCGACCATGCGTCGCTCGTTCGTGTAGTGACAGATCTTGCAGTTGCCTCCGCGGATGCTGTCGAAGAACTGCTTTCCCGCATCGGGATCGGGAGGGCCCTGAACCACGGGCTCGACAATCACGGCGACAGGTGGAGCCTCTGGACTGGTCTGGAGATTGGCCTGCGCGCAGGCTCCCAGGAGCACTACCATCGCCAACGCGAGGCTCGCGATTGTAGAATTCGAAACCGCGCCCATCTTCTCTCCCATTTCCTAGCGGCCCTCGATCCTTCGTTCGATTCGATCCAGGACTCGTCCCTTCAGGGGGACGCCTCGCGCGTGGATTTCTTCAAAGCTCGGGACGCCGATCTGGCGCCTCACTTCATCGAGAGGCAGGGGTAGCACGGCTTCGTAGTCGACGCAGAAAAGAGAAGGAGTTCTGTGTCCGTGCTTGTAGGAGTTCAGGACGTAGCGACACCAGCTGATCGGATCCGACGGCTTGAGGATCAGGAAGTACAGCATCATCAGGCGAATCGGGATCAGCGGGATGTGCCCAGCGGTGAAGGCGTCCACGCCGACTTCGCCGGTGATCGTGCGATCGTAGCCCCCGAGGACGTGAAACAGGTCGTGGCTGTTCGCCATGCGTCTTACGAACCAGAGCTGATCATCGCTCCAACCGAAACGCCTTGCCTTTTCGTCGAGGCCGGCCGCTTCCAGAAACGCGTCGGCCGGGGCCATGCCCACATCACCCATATAGATGAGATAGGCGTCGGCGAAGCTGCCCTCGGGCATCGCGCGCAATGTTGCTTGATCGGCCAGCAGAGCATTCAGATCCGGACGGGGAGATTCCTTCAGCAGTCTCTGTCCCACCGGATGCGCGGCGAACTTCTCGAATTCCCGCTCGACGGTGGGGCCCGCCAGCGCGAACATGGCCTCCATGGCGCTATCGAGGCCGCCCTTTCCCCTGATGAATTGCCAGAGGCTGCGAAATCCGAGAAGCCACTCCCGACGCAGTTTCATTCCCTGGTCGCTTGGCATGGTGTCTCCTTTCGGAATCGACACCAGCCTATCACCGCGAGCGGGGAGTTTCCGTCAGGTCAGGGTTTCCGAAAAGAGGGATTTCAGAAAAGGGGTTCGCGAAAGGAGGTTCGCAAAAGGCATGTGAAGGACGGCGCGAAGCTCTGGCGCCGATGGACGCGGCTATCGGCGGCCCTTCTTGTCTTTCTTCGGATCCTTGTCCGGCATTCGGAAGCGCCAGGCGCCTTCGGTCTTGGGCGCGAGTTTCGGGATCACTTGACTGACCACGGCCCGAAACCTTTCGTCAGGAGCGACGAAACTGACCGCGAGGCCTTCCGAGGTAAAGCGCGCGACCCGTCCGGTCACCGTCAGATTCGTCGCGTCTGCAATCACCGTGAACAATACCGTGATCGAGGTGCCCACCGGAACGTCCATGGTTCCCGGTTCGATGAGTACACCGCTCGTGGAGAGATTGCGCACAGTACCGCTTCCGCACTCGCAGCCACCGGTACTGGTCAATTCCACAGATGCCGTCAGATCGAAACGTTGAGCCACGCGAATCGCGCGAGGCTCGTCGCCCGAGGCCTCCTGCGAGACCTTCTTGGGCGTGACCTTCATCTTCGGCTGCTTCTTCTTGGATGCCGTTGGCACCCGAGCCTTGACCTTGGTCGCCTTGGGCTGTCGAAACAGTGATAGTACGGAGCCGACGATATCGGTTCCTGTTGAACGTTGTCGCGCCATCAGCGAATTTTTCGGAATCGGCGGGACAGGACTTGAATCACATCCCGTCTCCGAGGCAAATCAACGCCGATAGTGGACTGCTCCAAGGATACTGGGTGCGGCCTGCCGCTTGGCTGCGCAGGTCTTGCTAGCGTTCGGGTTTCCAGGTCCCGATTCGTTCGCCGCGCAGCCAGCGCATTCCGCCTACGAGAAACGCCAGGTTGATCGTCACGAAGAACAGCGGGATGCCGGTGGCTCGTGCAATCAGGCCACGCGAGCCTTGCATCAGATAGCCCGCCCCTGCTAGCGCATAGAACAGGAGTTGAGCCGTGAGTGCGCTGACGGCGAGCGTCGATTGAGACGCGAGCAAGGCGCTGCTGGCCAAGAACCCGAGTAGCAGGAAGGGTGAGAGCCAGCGCAACACCTTGTGGCTGAGCATCTGGAACACATAGCGGCGATTCTGGCATTCGCGCAGGTGCGACAGGAAGTAGGGGAGGAAGCTGAAAGAGAAGACGGCCATGCGGACTCGGGCGCCGAACTCGCTTGCAGCTTCTTCCCGCGCTTCCTCACCCGAGGTCGCTTCCGGTTCGTAAACGGTGCGGTATCCCGCAAAGGCAACGTGCAGTGGATTGGCCATGTCGAAGTCGAGTTGGCAGGGAATTGCCCGAAACAACTCGCGGCGAATTGCGGTGATGCTGCCGCTGGTCGAAGTCTCGGTACCCCATTCACCGTCGGCCTTGCGCGCGAATACCACCAGCTTCTGGTAGGCATCGAAACCTTCGGCGGATGCGGACCCGCCGTACGTATATGTAACCCGCCCGCTGACGGCACCGACCTCGGGATCGGCGAAGTTCCGAACCAGGGCCCGAAGTGCATCGTGACCGTAGACGCCCGTCGCGTCCGAGAACACCAGGATATCGCCCTGGGTGCCGGGTACGACGCGATTGGTGGTTCCCGTTTTGCCCGGATGTTCATCCGCGCGGAACAAGCGCACGCCCCGATCGGCGAATCCTCTGACGATTTCGTCCGTCCGGTCCTCGGAGCCGTCCGAGGCGACCACGATCTCGAGCTTGTCGCTCGGGTAGTCGAGGGCGAGGGAATTTTCCAGTTTGGCCGCTATGCCGCGCTCTTCGTTATAGGCCAGGATGATCAGCGAAACGCTGGGCTCGATTGCGTCTCGGCGATGCGGACGGGCGGCGATGCGTGCAAGCAAGCCCGACAGAAGGGGGTAGCCCGCATACACGTAGGTGAGCAGCCCGCCCGTCGCTATCCAGATCGTCCACAAGACTCCGGCCATGGGCGCAGGCTAATACACCGCGGCGCCGGCCGCTCTGGACAGGGTTGTCCTACAGTGCCAAGACATGCATATCGCCAGCGACATCCGGTGGATCGGGAAACTCCTGTTGACGATTGCGCTCGTACTCGTCGGCGCGGCGTGCAGAAGCATGCCAAGCGGTGTTCCAGCGGAACACGTGGTCATGTTCGATCGCAAAGGCCAGCCGGTTGGCCCCGATGGATCCGTCTTCTCCAAAATCACACCCAGTCGATACGAAACACTGCCGCTGGACTGGGACGGGAAGAGCAATCCGTTCCCCGACGTGATCGCCGGATTGCGCAAGCCCGATGCGCCCAGGAAAGTCCTGATCTTCATTCACGGCGGGCTGAATGAGCAACGCGAGACGCTGGTTCGCGTGCTGACGCTCAGCGAGCAGATGAAGGATTTCTACCCCATCTTCGTGAACTGGGATTCGTCTCTGGTATCGAGCTATTTCAATGAACACCTCCTGCGCACCCGCCAGGGCAAAGAATGGCCGACGGGTCTGGGAATTCTGTGGTCGCCTGTGGTGCTCGCCGGAGATATCGGGCGGGGATTGACGCGCGCACCACTGGTCTGGTTGCTCGAGGCCCAGGCGGCACTCGATTCGCTCGGTTTTGTCCCCGTACTCGGAAGCGTCCAGCGTAGGATGCGCGGGCAGATTCCGATGGTCGAACCGGATGAAGACGAAGTCGCGCGCCGGACCGGCGAGGCGCTCGTGTGTCGCGACAGCGCATGTGATTGCGCCAAACCCGGCAGCTCGGAACCGCAGATCTCGATTGGTCGCGCAGCCGGAGGCGGTGGAACGATCGGCTCGGCCGTCCGCAGTCTGTTCTGGCTGCCGGTGCGGGTGGCGATCAGTCCGATTGTCGAGAGTGGAGGCGCAGCAGCCTGGGCTTCGATGAAGCGCCGCGTGCGCCTCCTGTTCAACAACGAAGCGGAGTTCCTGCTGGAACCCGAAGAGGCTTCGGCCCACGCCGATGACTACTCCTGGGTCGATCGGGCGCCCGAAAGTGCATTGCGTCGCTTCATGCGAGCGTTGCGCGAAGAGCAATGCGGTCCGCAAGGGGAGCACGCAAGCTGTGACCGGCTGGAGATCACGATCGTCGGGCATAGCATGGGTGCGATCATCACCAATGAGCTGCTGCGCGTCGCAAACTTCGAACCGACGCGAGGCGAGGTCGGTGTTCCCGAGTTCAAGAATATCGTCTACATGGCTGCTGCGGATTCTCTGCGAAGCTACCTCGAAAGCGCGCTGCCCTATCTCGATCGTCATCCGGAAACGAATATCTACCATCTCACCTTGCACGAGCACGCGGAGGCGGCCGAACGCTTTCCCGATCGGAAAATCCTGGGCATGCGAGTCTTCGATCTGGCTCCCCCGGGTTCGCTCCTGGTCTGGATCGATTCCTTCTTGGAAAGCCCCGACACTCTCCTCGATCGCACTTCTGGACGCGCTCTGAGCCTTTTGCACGGCCATCGCTACGTTCCTGACCACCTGCACGATCAGATCCACTTCAAGCTCTTCCCGGGCAGCGGACCCGGAGTTCCCATTCGACACGGTGACTTCACCGATCTGGAGTTCTGGCGGGAATCCTTCTGGAAACCCACCTGTGGCTGTGAAGAGCCCGAGCAGTGGTATCACTGTGGACTTCCGCCAACGCAGTCGCGGTAGGATGGCGGAATGCGAAAGCCCTCCAAGGTCGTCGACAGCAGAGAAGTCGAGCGGTGGGACGTCGAGACGGAAGTCCTGGTGGTGGGATGCGGCGCTGCCGGCGCTGCGGCCGCGATCGAGGCTTCGCGCGCAGGGGCGCGGGTCACCCTCCTGGAACGAGCCAGTGGAGGCGGCGGAACATCTGCGATGTCGGGCGGAGTGCTCTACCTGGGTGGGGGTACTCCTGTGCAAAAGGAGTGCGGCTTCGAAGACACGCCAGAGGAGATGTACAAGTATTTGATGGCCGCGTGCGGGGAGAAACCCGACGAAGCCAAGATTCGCCTGTACTGCGACGGAAGTATCGAGCACTACCACTGGCTTGCCGAACTTGGAGTTGCCTTCAAGCCAGTGTTCTATCCCGGCTATAGCGGTGAACCACCGACCGATGACGGTCTGGTGTACTCGGGCAATGAAGCCGTTGCGCCGTTCAATCGAATTGCCCGGCCTGCGCCTCGCGGTCACGTGCCACAGATTCCCGGGGCGGCGGGCGGCCTGCTCATGCAAAAGCTCGTGGCCAGTGTGCAGCGCACGTCGACGGAGTTTCTCACGGATGCTCGTTGTCAGACGTTGGTGGTCACGCCGCAGCGCGAGGTGCTCGGTGCACTCGCGAGCATCGGCGGAGCAGAACTGCTGATTCGCGCGACCCACGGTGTGATTCTGAGCACGGGTGGCTTTATCAACAACGACGAGATGCTCGACCAGCACGCGCCATTGCTGCGCCGTTGCAATGTGCGCGTCGGAGCCGAAGGAGACGATGGCAGCGGGATCCGCATGGGAGTCGGCGCCGGTGCCAGTACAGTGAACATGGGGATGGGTTCGATCTCGTTGCCCTTCACGGAGCCGAAGGAATTGCTCAAGGGCATCCTGGTGAATGCTCAGGGTCAACGCTTCATCAACGAAGATGCCTATATGGGACGACTCGGCGAATACGCTGTGTTCCGCAACGATGGGCAGGCCTTTCTGATTCTCGACGACGAGACGTTTCTGCGACCAAACGTGCCGCGCGACGTCGCGGCGGTCGGCGAGACGATCGAGGAACTGGAAACTCAGCTCGGTCTACCCGACGGAAGCCTGCAGACTTCGCTGGCCCTGTACAACCGACACGCCGAACACGGAGGCGATCCGCTGTTTGGCAAGGATCCGAAGTGGCTCACGCCACTTGTCAATCCGCCTTATGGTGCGCTCGACTGTCGTACACAGAGTTCGCTGTACGCCGCCTTCACACTCGGCGGTCTGTCGACTACGGTCGACGGCGAAGTACTCACGCCCGACGGTGAAACGATAAGAGGCCTCTACGCCGCCGGTCGCGCGACTGCATGTCTGGCGGCTCCCGGGTACGCCAGCGGCCTGTCGCTCGGGGACGCAACATTCTTCGGCCGAAGAGCGGGCCGCAAAGCTGCGGGGGTATGATGGGCGCATGAGTTCCCAACAGCTCGAGTTCGACGCACAAGCCGCAAAGACGCTGGAACGCGTCTATCTAACACCCGATATCGTGGTGCAGCGTTGCCGAGTGCTCGAAACTCTGGCGATGCGCCCCGGAGAGCGCGCTCTCGATATCGGTATCGGTCCCGGGTTGCTCGCTTTCGATCTCGCCGCGGCGGTCGGCAAGACGGGGTTCGTCGCGGGCATCGACAAGAGCGAACCGATGCTGGCGATGACTCGAGCACGTTGTGCAGAACAGGCGTGGACCGAATTCAAACAAGCCGATGCGGAAGAACTTCCGTTCGGCGACGAGAGCTTCGATGCAGTCGTGTCGACCCAGGTCTACGAATACGTGCCCGATATGGGCACGGCACTCGCCGAAGTCGCCCGTGTGCTCAAGCCCGGTGGTCGCGTGGTGATTCTGGATACGCACTGGGACAGCGCCGTCTTCCACACAAGGGATCCGGATCGTCTGCGCCGCATCATGGATGCCTGGGAGGAACACCTTCACGATCCCGGTCTTCCGGCGACGCTGGGGCCACGCCTGGAAGCAGTTGGATTGCGCGTGCGCCGCGTCGAAGTCGTTCCGCTGCTCAACACCGAGTACCAGCAGCACACCTACAGCTACGGAATCACCCGCGCGATCGCCGCCTTTGTCGCTGGGCGGGCCGGCGTCAGCGAGGAAGAAGTCGAGGCCTGGAAACAGGAGTTACGCGAACTCGGTGCGGCGGGTGAGTACTTCTTCAGCCTGAATCGCTACCTCTTCGTGGCGACGAAGAGCTGATCACAGACCCGGTCCGGTCGTCCACTCGTAGTGCTCGACGCTGGGAAAGGGATCGTAGAAGTGATGCAGTAGCTCGCGCCACTTCTGGTATTCGGATGAGCCGCGAAAACCCTCGGTGTGATCTTCGAGGCTGTCCCAACGGATCAAGAGTAGATAACGCGAGTCGTTTTCGAGACAGCGCGAAAGCTCGTGCGAAACATACCCGGGCATCGAGGCGACGATCTTCTGCGCCTTCTCGAACGCGCTTTCGAACGCGTCCTCCTGGCCCGGCTTCACGTTGAGAAGGGCCTGTTCCAGTATCATCTCGAGTCCTCTCTACTCCTGGAGGGAGAGTTCGCGTTTCAGGCCGAAACGCAATAGCAGGTATAGAAGCAGGCCTAGCGGTCCGAGCATGAGGGTGAACACCAGACACGGTACGACGGCCAGATGAGGCAGGTCCCGACGCTGGGCGTCGCGCAACTCCCAAGCGCCTACGAAGAGGTCGAACACCAGGTAGTGAATCCAGCCCGCAAGCGCGGACTGGGCCGATGTGAAAAACAGCATCACGCCCTGTAGCGACCCGAAACTGGCGCCGTCGGGTGTGCCGCTATCGCTGAGGATCGCCCAGGCGTACACCGGACCCAGCAGTACGGGAACCCACACGGCGTGCACGAGCCGTTGAGTCCACTCCCATCTGGGAGCGAAGATCAGCAGGCACCAGGCTGGCAGGATTCCGTAGTTGCAGATCAAGAAGAGCTGGTCGGCGCTCATCAAACTCGGGCCTCGCGTCTGGTTTTCCTCGGTTTCACGGAAGATCGGATTCGGTCGCTGGCGAACTGACCTCGAAGCGCACCTTCGAGACGACGCGACCGTCCAGATAGAGTTCCGCTGTGTAGATGCCGATCGGGTCGTCCGCCGCCAGGACCGAACTCAGAAACGTCTCGCCACGAGCCATCTTCATGGACGTACGCGCGGCGTAACCCGAGTCGCTCTCGAGTTTCGAGCCCACCAGAGTGGAGTGGGGTGGAGGCTCAGGCATGTACAGCACAGTGTAGGCCTCGAAAGGTACGTTATAAGAAGGCAGTACGCGGAAACCGACTTTCCGCCCCGCCTCCGTCAAAACGATCGCGCGCGAGGCTTCGACAGCTTGTTTTCCCGCGTCGTCGGAGCCGACGATGCCGAATTCGGTGATGAACGGTCCTGCGTAGGCCGATCGCGGGTCTCCCGGTCCGACCAGCGCACAGCCGAAAGCCCAGGTACTTGCCAGAATCAACAACGCTATGCGGCGGTATACCGAACTCACGAGGCGCACCCAGCGACTGCAATTCCCGGAATTTCGCGCAGATCGCTGACTACGAACTCCGGTGCACGGCCCTTGTGACGCTCCAGATGCACTCTGGGATCCGAAACCCTGCGTGTCACCCAGACGGTGCGAATTCCGAGTTTCGCCGCACCGTCCACATCAGCGTCCAGGTTGTCGCCCACGTGAATACCCTCGTCCGGTGCGATCGAAAGCCGTCGCAGCGTTTCTTCGAAGATCTCGGCGCGCGGTTTGCGATAAGCCACATCCACCGAAATCACGACCTCGTCGAGTTGCTCGGTGAGTCCGGCTTCCTCGATCACATCCAGACCCGTGGGGGCATGGCTGAAGTTCGAACAGATGGCGGTCTTCAAGCCTGCGTCTCGCAGCTCCCGCAGCAGGTCCACGTGATGGGGCAGGTAGCGGACCTGGTCCTGGATGGCCCTCATATGCGTGCGCGTCAGGGTTTCGGGCAAGTCCGGGTCGTCCGTTCCGAGTCGCTCACAGATCTCTTCGAAGCGCTGCAGGGTCGGAAACTCCAGACCTTGCTTGTAGCGCGTTTCGCGGGAGATCTTGTCGACCTCGCGCACGATATTCAGGAATTCCTCGATCTCCATGTCGACGTGCCGCACAATCTGCTCGTGGAGGGCCCCGAGCGTGGAGGGAATCTGACGCTTGCCCAGGGTAACGCGGGGCAGGTTCTCCATGTGGAGATCCACCAGTGTGTCGAATAAGTCGAAAATGACTGCGCGCACGCTCATGAGCGCAGGATAACCGCGTGAACAGAATCCTGCTTGGCGACAACGAAGTGCTACTGCCCGAGCTAGCGGACGGCTCGGTCGATCTGATCTATGTAGACCCGCCGTTCAACACGGGTAAACCGCAGCGCCGAACTCGGATGCGCACCAGGCAGGATGCCGCTGGAGATCGCGTCGGTTTTCAGGGCCGACGCTATCGCACCGAAGTCGTGGGTACGAGCGAATTCGCGGATTCTTTCGATGACTTCCTGAAGTTCATCGAGCCGCGGATTCACCACGCCTACCGGATCTTGAAACCGGACGGCTCCTTCTTCCTGCACCTCGATGCCCGCGAAGTTCACTACTGCAAGGTGCTCGTGGATCAGATCTTCGGTCGCGACGCATTCATGAACGAGATCATCTGGTCGTACGATTACGGCGGGCGTCCGAAGAGGCGCTGGCCGGCCAAGCACGACACGATTCTCTGGTACGCCAAGGATCCGTCAAACTACACGTTCAATTACGATGAGATCGATCGGATTCCCTACCAGGCTCCCGGTCTGGTCGGGGCAGAGAAAGCGGCTCGCGGCAAAACTCCGACCGATGTCTGGTGGAACACGATCGTGCCGACGTCGGGTCGGGAGCGCACGGGCTACGCCACACAGAAACCGTTGGGAGTGGTCGAGCGCATCGTGCGCGTGCACAGCAATCCGGGCGATCTCCTGCTCGACTTCTTCGCGGGCAGCGGAACGCTCGGCGATGCGGCTGCGCGCAATCAGCGCGAGTTCGTGCTGATGGATTCGAACCCCGAAGCGATCGAGGTCATGCGCAAGCGTCTTACCTACGCAGAACCGGAGATCGTCGACATCCCGGCGAAGCGGCCGGTTCCCTAACTGTTCTAAAGATGCACGCGATCTGGGACGATTTCCGAACGCAATGAGCCTCCGACTCCACGCCCATACCCACTTTCTGCGCAGCCTTCTGCTCGTCGCATTGCTCGTCTGGGTACCGGCCGCGACTCGGGCTCAGGAGGAATTGCGGCAAGACGACCCCGATCAGATGGACACGACTGCTGATCCGTTTCTGGATTCCTCTGCGCCGCGAGTCAAATCCCGGGAACAAGCGGCACCGGCGCGGCGCATCCAGTATCCGGCGGGGCTCACGGGAGAGCACATCACAGTCGATATTCCGGCGGGCTGGACGGATGTGCCCGAGGAAATCTTCGATCGCATCGACGCGCTTGCCGAGAAGGTGCGCGATGAAGGAGGAGCGACCGCTTTGATCACCGCGGTCGAGTTCATGCCGCGGAACCAGGCCGATGGCTACGCCTTGTTCACCATTACAGCGATGCTGGGCAAGAAGTACACGGCCACAGAATTGGCGAGTTACGAACGGGTGGCAGACGCGGAGCTCAGTGCCCCCACCCGCGCATCCATACCCGGTGTCCCGTTCAGTTACGAGCAGATTCGCTACGACCGGGAGCGCAACATCATCTGGACGAAAGGGGAGATCAAATCCGGCGGCAACCTGGCGACGCTCACTGCGATCATCCCGACCGAAGTCGGATCCCTGGTGATCCAGGGCATGAGCGATCGGCTCGCGGTCCATCGCGCAACCTTCCACGAGATGATCGAGCGCGTGCGCGTCTCCGAGCCTCTGCGCTACCGATCGGAAACAGCCCCACCCGAGCGCGAGACCGCCCCAGACCCCGCGATTGCCGAGGTCAGCCCGCCGCCCGCCGAAATCGTTCCCGAGCCAGCTCCGGCGGAGAAGTCAGGCGTATCCGCCTGGGGGACGTTCATCGGTCTGCTGGCCTGCCTGTTTCTCGTGCTCACCTGGTTGCGACTCGAACGGACCGCCACGTCAGCCGCGGCTCGCACCACGCAAAAAGCCCTGGCGTTCGTTGTCGTCGCCGCCGTCATGAGTCTATTGGTCGAAGACCTTCCACAGGGTGTCGATGCCGGACGGGCTTTTCTGGCCGGGCTGATCGCGCTCGCATTGCTCCGCGCGTTGGCCGGTACCTTCCGGCACAAGGCTCAGCCCCACTGAATCCGCTCTCCGCCTCTGTCCCTGCCCCCTGTGCTATCGTTCGAAAACAGCACTGGGGGGTGCGGTCGCGGGACAGAGGAAACGGGTCGAACGGCCCGGGACACGGGAGACGGGATTGGCGCTGACCCGCGCGGAGCAGATCGAAGCGATCCGGAAGGCAGTCGACGCGGAGCCCCTGGGCCGCGGCGCGGCGTTGGAGATCGCCTGGCAACTCGATCGCGAACCCGAGGCGATCCTGCAGCCCCTGCTCGAGGCCGCTCAGGAACTCGGTATTCGCGGGCACGGGCGCGAGATCACCGTCTCGCGAAACGTCTTTATTCCGCTCACCAATCTCTGCCGGAATCGCTGTGGCTACTGCACTTTCGCCGTTCAGCCCGACGATCCGGACGCTCATACCTGGCCGCTATCGGACGTTCGAGCGATGGCTCGCAAGGCCTTCGCCGCCGGCTGTCCCGAAGCGCTCTTCTGCCTGGGCGACAAGCCCGAAGTCGCCTATCGCGGCTATCGCGGCTGGTTGCAGGAGCAGGGTTTCGCGAACACCACGGCGTATCTGATCGAGGCGTGTCGTGTGGCCTACGAGCAGGGGGTCTTCCCGCACACGAATGCGGGCATCATGAGCGCCGAAGAGCTGACCCGGCTGCGCCCTTTCAACGCGAGCATGGGGCTGATGCTGGAAACCGTCAGCCCGCGCCTGCGCCAGAAGGGTGAAGCACACTACTACTGCCCCGACAAAGAACCCGAACTGCGCCTGCGCATGACGCGCGAGGCGGGAGAGCTGAAGATTCCGTTCACCAGCGGAATCCTGATCGGAATCGGTGAGACGCCAGCAGAACGCGTCGATACCCTGCTGGCGATCCGCGAGTTGCACAACGAGGGCGGGCATATCCAGGAAGTCATCGTGCAGAATTTTCACCCGAAGTCGGGCACGGCGCTGGCCGATCTGCCAATGCCATCGGACGAACTGATGGCCGGTACGGTTGCGCTCGCGCGTCTCCTGCTCGGTCCGCAGATGAATCTGCAGGCGCCACCGAATCTTTCCCCCACATCGCTCGAGCTACTGGTGCGGTCCGGACTGAATGACTGGGGCGGGGTGTCGCCCGTCACGATCGATTTCATCAATCCCGAAGCACCCTGGCCCGAGCTAGAGGAGTTGCGCGCCCGAACCCGGGCCGCAGGCTATACACTTCGCGATCGGCACTGCGTGTATCCTGCGTATATCGTGCAGCAACCCGAGTTCTTCGATCCCGAGATGCTTCGGCGTTTGCGCGCCGCAAGCGATGCGGACGGCTATCCACTGCCGCCGTCGAGTGCGTCTGAAGGAGCCTGAATGTCAGCCCCCCAGTCCCTGTCCGAGAAACTGTTGCGCGGAACCGATCACCACGTACACGCTGCCCTCGAGAAGTCTCTCGAAGGCCGGGAGCTCTCGCAGGCCGACGCAGCCACGCTTCTGGGCGCGCGTGGCCGCGATCTGCAGATCCTATGCGCCGTCGCCGATTCCGTTCGCCAGGACGATGTCGGTGACGAGGTGAGCTATGTGGTCTGTCGCAACATCAACTTCACCAACATCTGCTATGTCGGTTGCAAGTTCTGTGGCTTCTCCCGACACAAGCACAATTCGGACGCTTACGAGCGCAGTATCGAGGAAATCCTGGAACGCGCGCACGAAGCCTGGAAGGCCGGGGCTTCCGAACTCTGCCTCCAGGGCGGGATCCACCCCAATAAGGATGGCTTCTGGTACGCGCAGATCATCGGCGCCATCAAAGCGGAGCTGCCCAATATCCACCTCCATGCACTCTCACCCGAAGAGATTCACTTCGGCGTGCAGAAGTCCAATGGAATGTCCCTGCGCGATTACCTCTCGATGCTCAAGGACGAGGGACTGGGAACGATGCCCGGTACAGCCGCAGAGATCCTCGACGATGGAGTGCGCAAGATCATCAGCCCGAAGAAGTTGATGACCGACCGCTGGGTCGAGATCATCACCACGGCCCATGAACTGGGGATTCGTTCGAGTTCAACTCTTCTATACGGGCACATCGAGACGCCCCAGCACGTCGCCAAGCACCTGGATCTGCTGCGCGATATCCAGAAGAACACCGGGGGCTTTACCGAGTTCGTCCCGCTCGGTTTCGTTCATCACCAGACCAAGCTCTACCGCAACGAACACTCTCGTGCGGGGGCGAGCATGCAAGAGGACCTGGCGCTACTGGCCACCGCGCGTCTTTTCCTGCGCCCGTACATCAAGAACGTGCAGATCTCGTGGGTGAAGATGGGATTCAAGCTCGGTCAGGTCGGACTGATGTCGGGGGCCAATGACTTTGGCGGAACTCTCATGGAGGAGTCGATCAGCAATGCCGCGGGATCGGAGCACGGCGATCACGTCGAGGTACCTACCATCCGGCGTTTGATCCGCGAAATCGCTCGTATTCCCTACGAACGCACGACTACCTATGGACGCAGGGCGACACCTGCGACCGAAGCGACCGCCTTCGCCGAACTCGAACTCGCACAGCCTCAGGCGTTGTTTGCCACCGGCATGGGGAGTGGCTACTAGGATGGTATGAAAGTCCTGGTTACCGGCGGCTGCGGGTTCATCGGTTCGAACTTCATCCGCCTGCTGCTCTCCGAACAACCGGAAGCGCAGATCATGAATCTGGATCTGCTCACCTACGCCGGGAATCCCGCCAATCTGGCAGATGTCGCGGAATCAGCGCGTTACCAGTTTTCCAGGGGAGATATTCGCGATCCGAAAGCCGTCGCACGCCTGATCGAGGAGGCCGACTGGATCGTCAATTTCGCAGCCGAAACCCACGTGGATCGTTCGACCAGCTCCGAGCGTGCCGGCGAGTTCATCGACACGAATGTGTACGGTACCTATGTGATGCTCGAGGCGATGCGCGAACACTGTGCGGGTGCGCGTTTCCTGCAAGTGGGCACAGATGAAGTCTACGGCGACGTCGCGTATCCGGGTTTTCCAGACGAGACGACCCTGCTCGCTCCATCGAGTCCCTACTCTGCAGCCAAGGCCGGGGCCGACCATCTCGCCCTCGCCTTCTACCGAACACACGGACTCGATGTGATCGTTTCGCGTTGCACGAACAACTACGGTCCCTACCAGTTTCCGGAAAAGATGATTCCGCTCTTCGTCATCAACGCGCTCTCGGACGAGGCGCTGCCCTTATACGATGGGGGGACGCAAGTGCGGGACTGGCTGCGCGTCGAAGACCACTGTCGCGCCCTGCTGCTACTATTGCAGCGGGGTGAATCCGGTCAGGTCTACAACGTGGGAGCGAACCAGGATCCCGAGGTTCCCAACAAGGAACTGACGGAGATGATCCTGCGCTGTTGCGGAAAACCCGATTCGTTGATCCGGCCGGTGGAAGGACTTCGGCCCGGTCACGACCAGCGCTACGCCGTCGATACGGCAAAGATTCGCGCACTCGGCTGGTCGCCACAGGCTGATCTCCAGGAGGGAGTCGCGCGAACCGTGGCCTGGTATGACGAGAATCGGGACTGGTGGGAACCGATCAGGTCCGGCGAGTACCTCGACTACTATCGGAAGCACTATGGACAGGATTCGGCGAATTGAGGCGTGGCAGGAGTGCTTCGATCTCGTAGCGGAATTGCGCGCTCTCGCGCATTCGTTGTTCCACGGCGTTGATCGAGTACAGGACCGTCGTGTGATCCTTGTCGAAAGCGCGCCCGATATCGGCGAGTGAGGCTTCGGTGTAGCGTCGGCACAGGTACATTGCGATCTGTCGAGGCCGACTCACGCTGCGTCGTCTGGAGCGACTGCGCAATTGGGTTTCGTTCAAACCGTAGACGCGACCGACCAGTGTGCGCAGTTCTTCCACGCGTCGGGGACGACCCGGTACTTCGACGGCGCTCAGCGCTTCGCGTACGAGGTCAGTATTGATGGGCCGGTGCAAGAGGGTGGAGCGTGCAACCACTTGATTCAGTCCGGCCAGCAGGTCGAGAACGCTTTCAACCGGCCGTTGCGCGAGCAGTTCCAGGCAATCTTCGGGGACGCGGACGCCTCCGCCCGCTGCTTTCAGGCGCAGGGTCTGTAGACGGGTTTCAAAAGGAGGCGGTGCAATACAGGCGACGAAGCCCGAACCCATCCGCGAAGCCAGCTTGGGATCGAGTCCATCGATTTCGAAAGGCGGCCGGTCCGCACTCAGGACGACGGTCCGGTCGCGGCTCATCAGGTGTTCCAGGGTGTGGAATAGCTCCATCTGTGTGGCGCGTTTGCCCGCCAGGAACTGCACGTCTTCCAGGATCAGTACATTGGCCGAGCGCCGGTAGCGATCGCGGATCGATGCCATCTTTCCGGTGCGCATCGCACCTGTGACTTCGCTGGTGAACTCCTCAGCCGAGCGGTAGACGACGTCGCGGCCCAGAGTTTCCCGGATTGCCTTGCACAAATAGGTTTTTCCCACACCGCTGGGACCGGCGAGATAGAGAGGGCTGCAGCGATTGGCCCGGCCGCGTGCGACCGCGCGGGCGGCTTCGAGGGCCAGGGCGTTACTGGGTCCCGAAACGAAACCCGCAAAGGCATCGAGACGGCCCTGCTCGGCTTCGTCGGGGATCTCTGATTCGCTCGGCTCGATCGCGGGAACCGGCATTGCCTCGTCTTGAAACAACGCCGGATCCACGCGGTACTCGATGTCTCGAACGCCCGAAGCTGCGGCGCGAATGACCCCGTCGTAGTGCCGGCGGATCCAGTTCACGCTGAAGCGATCTGGACCCTGGATCACCAGAGATCCGTCCTCTAATAAGACTTCGACTCGTCCGAACCATTTGTCGTACGCAGACGAACCGACAGTTCGCCGGACCGCGTCGCGAACGACGTCCCAACCCCCCTGAATTTCCACGGACGGTTTGCCCCCAAAAAAGCCAAAACGTTGCCAATGAACGTGCCGGTCAACCTCTCACCGGGAGCCGACTTTCCCATGAGAGGCGGCCAAACGGCAACGTCGATTCGAAGCGGTTGCGTTTTCGCCTGAGTGCGACACCGAAACGCGACTGAGGAGTCTGCGCGGGAAATCCCCGACAGTCCGCGAAGCTCGCGAAGTTCCCGGGTTCTCCGCCCTCAGTGAACGACGACAGGCTCGTTCTGCACAGCGGAATCCACAGATGGTGCAAGAGCGAAGAAGCTGGCCGTCAACAGGACGGATTCTACTGATTCTCCACTAGGCGACCGATTTCGTCGAAATTCGTCGAAATACTCGAAAATCAGTTTA
>JAAELY010000521.1 GCA_024226335.1 bacterium | reverse complement strand
GGGACGACGAGCGCAAAATGAAACTTTTTTCTGCACTCACATGGATCTATCACGCAGATGGAAACTATGAAGCCGGACTGCGGTATGGCAAGGAATGCGAGCAATTGGCCCGTGCCAGCGGTGACCAGCGGGCTCTGCTGCGGAGTCTCCGGGCGATTGCTTTTAATCAAAAGGGAGCCGGCGCCTGGGGAACCGCCTTGGCAACGTTCAACGAGGCTCTCACCCTCTCGCAGGAGCTCGACGGCTTCCAACTCGGGAGTATCCTGATTTCGATAGGAAATATCTACCGGAGACTCGGGGACCTCGAGCAGAGCCTCCAGTATCACCTTCGCGCCTATCGCCACTTCGAAGGCGTGGGGGACGCCCCTTTGGGAGTGGCGGTGGCGCTGGGCAATGTTGCCGATCTCTACAAGATTCTCGGCCGCTATGACGAAGCGATCGAGTTCAATGAGCGCGTCCTCGAGATCCTGCGAGAGCTCGGCGATCAACGGAGAAGCGCACTGGTTCTGGGCTCCATCGGTAACGTTTACCGGGAATCGGGGGATCCCGCTCGAGCCTTGG
>JAAELY010000520.1 GCA_024226335.1 bacterium | reverse complement strand
GTTTCGAGCGGGAGTTTGATCTCGCAGAGTATGGCCTCCTGGAACGAGGAGGAGGTGCTCGATGACAGCACGAGGAAGGGCGGCGAAGGCGGAGCAGGAACTGAGCGAGCGTCAGCGTTACTGGCTGAATCATCTCCAAACGGCCGAAGCCAAAGGCGAGCAGCTCAAGACGTACGCGAAGCGTCTGGGCCTGTCGGAGCACTCGATGTACGAGGCGAAGCGTCGGCTCCGGAAGTCCGGAGTGATTGCACCGGCCTCGCAACAGAAAGTGCCGCCCCCGGAGTTCGCGCGGGTCGTGGTCGGCGAGCTGAGCCGCTCGTGCTCGCTTCAAGTTCGTTTTGCGAGCGGTGCGGTGCTGGAGTGGAGCGCCGGAAGGCGAAGCCCTTCGCAAGCTGATTGGCCTGGTCTCGTGATGGGTCCGAGCGAAGCGGTGGCGGTGTTGCTGTATCGCGATCCGGTGGACATGCGCAAGTCGATCAACGGTAAGCGGTGGACGAACCGCATCCCCGATCAGGAGTTGCTGATCCTCGCGCGATCAAGATTCTGAGGGAGCAGAGCATCGAGTTGGTCCTTCGAGGTGAGCGTCGGTAGCACTTCGAACAGGTGCGCCAGGTAACGACT
>JAAELY010000519.1 GCA_024226335.1 bacterium | reverse complement strand
CTCGGTAAACTCGAGCCCTCCTCGAAAGGAGCGGGTCATGCGTCAGCGGTTTCCCCTCATCTTGCGTGGCTGTTTGCTGATTCTCGGATGTGCGCTGGTTGCTGCGCCGGTGTGGGGAGACGAGGTGGACGATTACGTTCGTGCCACGATGGAGAAACAGAATATCCCCGGCATCGCCATCGCCGTCGTCCGCAACGGGAAACCGGCCAGGGTCCAGGGATACGGCCTCGCGAATCTCGAGCTGGAGGTTCCGGTAACGCCCGACACGATCTTCCAGAGCGCCTCGGTCGGCAAGCAGTTCACGGCTGCCGGAATCTTGCTCCTCGCCGAGGAAGGCAAGCTGAAGCTGGACGATCCCCTTGCCCTGCACTTCCCGAGCGCCCCGGCGACGTGGCACCGGATCACGATCCGGCACCTCCTGACCCACACCTCCGGCATCTCGGATTCCGAAGACGACGCGTACGAAGCGCGACGCGACTACACGGAAGAGGAGCTCCTGGAGATCTCCACGAAGTTTCCGCTCGAGTTCGCGCCCGGCAGCCAATGGAGCTACTGCAACACCGGCTACATGATCCTCGGGATTTTGACCTCGAAGCTCACCGATATGCACTGGAGCGAGTTCCTGAAGCAGCGCATCTTCGAGCCTGCCGGGATGACGACGGCGCGCGTCATCAGCGAGTCGGACATTGTCAAGAACCGGGCCGACGGCTACG
>JAAELY010000518.1 GCA_024226335.1 bacterium | reverse complement strand
GCTGGTGGGTGGCGAAAAGTCCGGGTTGGAAGATGTACAGCTGCGAACTCGCCGTGTGGATTCTCCCGGGCTCGACCTGCGCTTTGACTACGTGACGGAGAAGTCGCGAGTGCGCTGCCGGATCGAGTTGATCGAGGGCGCTCGAGCACCGCGCCCGGCCGCAATTGAAATCGATGGCCGACGTGCCAAGCGCTCGATCCTGATGCCCGACTACAGAATGGAGTTCCGCGACGGAGGGCGCAGCGTACCGCTCCCGGATCCGCTGACGGCGCGCCTGGAGGACTTCGTCTCGACTCTGACCCGCGTGCTCGCCGGTGCCGAGCCTCCAGACCCGGCGCCACTGGCCGCGCGACTCGAAATGCTCTCGGCGCTGACTTCGGCCTACCGGGAGCAGATCGACGCAGGCGCTTGACTCACGGACGCTTGTCGACCAATTCGCTGGAAGAATGTGTCTTGGGATCGCCGCAGATCGCGACGCGGGCACCGATCTCGCGCAGGGTTTCCCGCTCCGGAACCTCGTCGGGTGTGCGGTCGGTTCCCTTGATCAGCACGTTCGGTTGCAGCGCGCGAATGATCGCGTCGGCCGTGGGTTCGCCGAAGCTCGTCACGTAGTCGACATCGGCCAGAGCTGCAACCAGTTCCATGCGTTCGATCAGGGGGACTGCGGGCCGGTTCGGCCCCTTGAGCGCGCGAGCGCTTTCATCGCTGTTCAGGGCGACGACCAGCACATCGGCTTCGCGACGGGCGGCGGCTAGCAGGCGCACGTGCCCGACGTGCAGCAGATCGAAACAGCCGTTGGCGAGTGCGATGCTGCGTTGCGCGTCCCGTTCGGATTTCAGTTCGCGCGCCAGTTCGCGATAGTCGGCGATGATGGGGGCGCTCACGACAGGAGTTCCCGCGCCGCCTGCTCGACGCGTGCGGGGGCGAGACGGGTCATGCAGCGATGATCGGTCGGGCAAGTTTTCTGGTGGCAGGGACTGCAGTCGACCGCTTCGCGCAAGATTCGTTGGCCCTCCAGCAGGTGCTCGGTGTGTCTCGGGTCCGTGGGCCCGAGCAGGGAGATGACGGGCGTCGCGAGAGCGACGGCCATATGGCGCGGACCGGTGTCGTTGCTCAGCACGAGTGTGGCGCGTTCGATCAAGGCCGCCAGTTCGAGCAGGCTGGTACAGGGTTCATCGAGCACCAGCGCTGCGCCGTCCGCCAGTTCTGCGATCTGCCTCGCCACGGGCTCCTCTCCGGGCCCGGGCGCGAGTACCGCCCGCAATCCGTGGCAAGTGCGCAGTCTTGTGCAGGCCTCGGCGAAGTGTTCGGCAGGCCAGAGTTTACTGGCTCCAAAGTTCGCGCCCGGTGTCACCACCAGCAGGGACTCTCGCGAGTCGACCTGCGCGGCCTCCAGGCGTTTGGCGATGGCTTCGCGATCCTTCGAGTGCACCTCCAGGTCCAGCGATAATCCGGCATCAGGGCAACCGATTGCACGTGTAATCCTCAGGTAGCGCTCGATCATGGATATCGGCAGGCGTTTTCCGGCCTGACGCGGCAGCGGGACCGCCCGGTTGATCAGCAAGCGACGCAGCGGTTCGCGCGCATAACCCGCGCGCAGGGGAATCCTGGCCAGGAAAGGTGGCAGGGCCACAGTGGAGGAATCGGGCAGCAAGACCGCCCAGTCAAAGCCCTGCGCACTCAGAGTCGATGCCTGCGCGCGGGCGGCCGCCCAGCCTTTTTGCGCAGCGGGAAGCGTGTGGTCGACACCGGGCAGCGCTGCGATCAGCGCAACCAGATTCGCTCGGGCTGAAATGCTGATCTCGGCATCCGGGTGCGCCCGTCGCAGAGCGCGCAACGCAGGCGTTGCCATGAGGACGTCACCGAGCCAGTTCGGTGCGCATACCAGGATGCGGCGGGGCGCATCCATCGAACTACAGGAAGTAATCCTGGCGCTCTTCTCCGACTTCGGCATCCAGATCCAGAAGGGGATCGTGGATCAATTTCTCGAGCCACCAGTTTACGTCGTTGTAGAGGCAGGTGACCTCGCGGCATTCCTTGCTCGCGTCGAAGTCATCCAGAATCCTGAGCAATTGGCTGCCGGTCTCGGCGGCCGATTGCTCATCGTTGAAGGCGGTCTTTCCCGCGATCTCGGCTTTGGCCACTCCGCGGTGCGCGGGGCAGTTGAACAGACCCGTCGGCGTCAGTACCTGACGCAGCGCCTGCATATGGCAGGTGCGCGGTTGGCGGGCGAACTCGTGCCAGCTGCCGTCTTCGAGCATGCGCAGATTGATGCTCTCATACACTTCGAACTTGTCGTCCGCGAGTTCCTTGGCCTGGTCGACCTCGACGCGAATACTCGCGATCACGTCAGCTGTTTCTCGCGAAGTCTTCGAGGGGTCCATGACCTCCGCACCGTCCGTCTGGCGCTCCAGCACGGGCTTGAACGCGATGTAGTCGAATCCCGAGCGTTTGGCTCGCCTCGCCGCGGTCGTGATTTCGTGGATGTTCTCGAAGATCTCGTTGTCTTCGCGCGATGCGCCGCTCCACACGATGATGTACGAGAAGCCCACGCGCACTTTCGGGTTGGCTTCTTTGATCTTAGGAATGGACTGGCAGATGGTATCGAGATCGACTCCCGCGGCCGGTCTGTGCATCGCCTGGAACAAACCGTTGCTGCCGGAGTCCAGTGAGAGACGGATCCAGTCGCGTTCGTCCATGTGGCGCGCGGCTTCTGCGAGGTGATGACCGCGACTGCCATTGCTCACGATGGCGACCTGTAGGCCGAGTTCCTTCAGGTATTCGACGAAAGCCGGGAATCTCGGGAAGAGCGTGGGCTCACCCCCGCCGATCAGGATCACGGAACGCAGACCCCGCTCCGCCATGAGCATCAAGCTGTCTCGCAGTTCCTGTTCCTGGTACTTGTGCTTTGTGTTGAGGATTCCCCAGTCGATGCAATGGGTGCAACGGAAATTGCAGGCGGTCGTCAGGTCCAGGTTGATCGAAACCGGGGCCAGGTCCGGCGGTGGAGGGTCCGGCTCTCCATTCGCGCGGGCTCGCTCCAATGCCCGCCGCCATTCGACATACGCTTGTAGCTGCGGCGCCAGAACTGGCTGACGCAGCTTTCCCGTAAAGTCGTGGATCGGGTTCTCGGCCGTCACTCCCACCCCCCCAGGCTTTGGCCCGAAAAGTGTAGGAGAAGCGGTGCGGGCCGTCGATGCATCCGCCCTTCCGGTTGGCGGCTGGTTGGATGGCTCTTCTAGCATACGGGTGCTTTCTGCGGGGGATGGCCCTACAGCCCGAAGTATTGGCTCGGGCGAATGGCGTAAGCTGGAAGCCTGTTCAGGCCCGAAAAGGAGCATTTGAGGAGGATCGAGTGACAGTCGAAGTGAATGGGATCGCCCATATCCAGCTGACGGTGAGCAATGTCGAGGAATGCCTGCCGTTCTGGGAAAAGCTCTGTCATTTCCTGGAAATGAAGACCCTGGTTCGCGGCGAGGGAATCGTCTACTGCATCGGCAGTCGCACCGGGATCCTCGTGAGGGGAATCCCCGAAGGAGGCGACGACTCGCGTTTTGACCAGAACCGATCCGGTCTGCACCACTTCTGCTTCCGCGCTCGCGATCGCGAGAGCGTCGACGCCATCTGCGAATTCGTGAAGAACGAGTTGAACGCGAAGCTGATCCACGGCCCCGAAGAGGCCGGTTTCGCGCCCGGCTACTATTCGATTCTCTTCGAGGATCCCGACGGCATTCGCGTCGAATTCAATCATCTTCCCGGCCGGGGACATTTCGACAAAGGCGGGCGTCTCGGCACTGACGGTCCCGGACCTGCGGGTGATATGGGCGACGCCGGACTCGTGGGGCAGGGATGAGCTCAGAATCCGCAGGGATGCGCTCGTGGGGGTTGATCGTCGCAGGCTTCCTGGGGGGAGCCCCCAGCGCAAGTTGATCGATGACAATCCGGACGTCGACTACCATGTGGCGGCACTCGATGGTCGCTACGGATACCGGCTGATGGCGACGCGATCGAATGGGATGAGGAGGTCAACGATCGGGAATTACGCGTCGAAGCGGACGGCTCCGATCGGCTGGTGATCGCGCACCGCGATCCAGGCCACCAGAACTGGCTGAATGCGGCCGGTCACGAACAGGGACTGCTCGCCATCCGCTTCTTGCAAGCCTCCGAAGAGGCAGAGCCCCCGAGGCTGCGCCTCGTTTCGCTCGAAGAAGCGCGCGAACTCGCTAGGCGGGACTGATGTTCGCAAGAAGCCGGTAGTAGTCCTCGGGCGTGGTCTTCAGGCAGCAGCCGAGTCCACCGCGCGCGACGGAGGCCAGTTGTGGCGGGATCTTGCGACGGTTCGTGACGACGGCTTCGACCTCCACCATCGCGCCATCACGGCCACACAAGGCGACGTCCACCTTGGCGCCGATGTCCACGCTTGCGCCCGTCTGGACGAAAAAGCCCCTCGGAGACAGATCCAGAACCACGCCCACGTGGCGACTGTCGCCCACCGTGAGGTCACAGCTCACTCGTCGCTTGATCCGGGGGAATGCGCGTTTTGGTTTGCTCATTCTGATTGAGGTCGGAATCCCCCTCCGCCGCCTTTAGAAGTCGGGTCATCGCTCGCGAAGTCGTGTCATCTTCGCCAGTCCGGGCGCTCGGTTCGTTAGGATGGGCGCTTGCCTTCACTGTTCCAGGTCGACCCGCGCGCGGGAATGTTGGCGCAGCACTCGCGCGCCTGGGGGGTCGGTGTGGCTGCACTCCTGCTCCTGGGCTTGCTCGTGCGTTGCTGGAATTTTGGAGAGGTCGTGCGCAGCGATGGTCTGTTGTTCTGGGACAACGACTCGGTGCGCCGCCTGGAGCGCCTCCGGACGCTCGATCGCGAAACGGACTATCCGGTCCTGGAACGCAAGGACGGCTTTCCGCAGGGCAGCACCAGTCACTGGACCCAGCCGATGGATCGGGTGATTCGCGCACTGGATGTTCCCGCAGCTGTTTTCTTTCCCGGGGCTCGCACCTACGAGGCGGGTACGCTGGTCGCCGGACCCGTACTCGCGACCTGCTCGCTCTGGCTACTCCTGCTGGGAGCCCGAAGGCTGTGTGGCGATCTCGGCGCGCTATGCGTCGGTGGGTTCTACGCGTTGTCGTATTCGCTGGTCAACGTATCGTGGCTCGGCAATGGCGATCACCAGAATCTGCAGCATCTGGCTCTGGTCGGTTTTGTGTACGGTTCGCTGATTGCGCTCGATGGACGCGCACGCACCGGACTGGCGGCTGCAGCCGGTGCCGGCCTCGGGCTGGCCGTCTGGGTTTCGACCGAGTCGATGCTCTTGTTCTGGCTGTGGTGCGCGGCGGTCCTGGCTCTGGCGTTGTTCGGTTTGCCCGGGCGCAGTTTCTGGCGCGCGCAGCGTGCCTGGTGCCTCGGCTGGCTGGGGACTCTGTGTCTGGGCCTCGCCAGCGAACAGGCCGTCTGGGCGAATGCGGAATTCGATCGCATATCCTGGTTCCAGCTCTACCAGGCCGCGGTCTTCAGCGGCTTCGTGGGGATCGCGGGTCGAGCGCGGGCCGCAACGGCCGGACGAGTGCTGGCCTGTGCGGGTCTCGCGATCGCCCTGGGACTGATGCCACTGGCGCTGTTCGGCGGACTGCGCGATGCAATCGGCGCAGAATTCGCGGCCTTTTCCGCGGTGCAGAACTGGGTGCAGGGCGAGGTCTCCGAGTTCCGGCATCTGTTTGTCGGGCCGGATCTGCGCTTCACCTTCTGGCCTGCGCTGCACCGTTTCTCGTTTCTACTGCCAGTCTTCCCACTCGCTCTTGTGGCCTTCGCATTCGATGCCGAGCGCTCCAGGCGGCTTCGCGTGGCCGGAATCGTTCTGGCGAGTGGGACGCTTGCGCTGGCCTGCTGGGAGGTCAAACTCGCCCATCTGTTCGCGCCCTTGTACCCGCTGGTGCTCGTGCTGGGTGCGGATGCGATCCGACGCCGGAGGCCACCTGGCCAAACGCTTGTCGCACTGGCGTGCGTCGTCCTGGGTCTGGCGGCCGCCACCTCGCTACCCGCCCATTCGAAATCTGCGGTCGCGGTTGCAGAAGCTTCCCGCGGACTGGCCTTGGAACTCCGCGAGCGCGCACGAACGGCGCCTGGACACAGTGTGCTGGCGCACTGGCAGTTGGGAGCTCACCTGATGTACTACGGGGATCTTCCAGTGGTCGCCTCGGGTTACCACAGAAACCTCGAGGGAATTCTCGATGCTCACCGCATGCTCCTTTCGACCCCGGAAGATGCATCTGATCTCCGCGCTCGACTCCTGGCGCGACGAGTGCGCTGGGTGGTGACGTGGTACGACCCGAGCTTTCTGTATTACGCACCGAAGACACTGGGCCGGGAGTCGTTGGTGGATCCCGAAACGCTTCGACTGCGACCCGAAGCCGAGCGCAGCTTGTTTCGGCGTCTGGATTCTGGATCCGTCCCCGGTTTCGCGTTGCTTTCTTCCGGTCCGAGAATCTCGGCGCTTGGAGAACTGCAGCCCATGTACCGAGTGTTCGAAGTTCACCCCGAACGAACTGATAGGATGCTCCGATGAGTACAGCCCCCATCGTCTTGCCTTATCGCGGTGTGCTACCGCGCGTCGCCGCCGACGCTTTCCTCGCTCCAGGCTGCTCGGTAATTGGCGACGTGGAGATCGGTGCGCGCTCGAGCGTGTGGTTTGGTTGCGTGCTTCGCGGAGACGTTCAGCCGATTCGCATCGGCGCGCGAACGAATATTCAGGACGGCACGATCATCCACGTGACGAACGACGGCTGGGCCGCGACGATCGGGGACGACGTCCTGATCGGTCATCAGTGCGTCATTCACGCCTGCAGGCTCGAGGACCGGGCGTTCATTGGAATGGGTGCAGTCGTGATGGACGAAGCGGTCGTGGAAAGCCGTGCCATGGTCGCGGCCGGTGCGCTGGTCACTCCAGGCAAGCGAGTTCTGTCGGGTCAGCTCTGGGCGGGGCAGCCGGCCCGCTACGTGCGCGAACTGAGCGAAGCGGAACAGGATGAGAGCGAGCGGCGGGTTTCACACTACGAGGAACTCGCGGCCGAATATCGCGAAGCGTGCGCTGAACCGTCGTCCTGACGAAGCCGAGCCCCTGTTCCCCAGCGCGGATCGGACGATTCGGATTCAACACGGGTTCCCCGTATACTCCGGGCCATGTCATTCGACCTCAAAACCACGGACCGACTTCTTTCGACCACGCGCGCCGTTCGCAAGCGCCTCGATCTGACGCGAGATGTGCCTCGCGAGGTGATTCTGGATTGCATCCGGCTTTCGCAGCAGGCTCCCACTGGATCGAATATGCAGGGTTGGCGCTGGTTGATCGTGACCGATGCCGACAAGCGCCGCGCACTCGCCGAGATGTATCGCAAGTCCGGCGCCGACTATCTGGCCGCGGGCCGCGATCAAGCGCAAGCCTCGGGCAGAGAACAGACTGCGCGCGTACTCGACTCTGCCGTCTATCTCACCGAACACCTCCACGAAGTCCCCGTCCACGTCATCCCCTGCTTGAAGGGACGGTTGCCGGCAGAGGCGCCCTCGGGCATGGCGGCGGGCTTCTTCGGTTCGATGTTTCCCGCGGTCTGGAGCTTTCAACTCGCGTTGCGCTCGCGAGGACTCGGCACGGTTCTGACCACGATGCACCTGGCAGCGGAGGCCGAAGCAGCTGAGCTACTGGGGATTCCCGAGGGCGTGACGCAATGCGGACTGCTTCCGGTCGCCTATACGGTCGGTGATGACTTCAAGCAGGCGACCCGTCGCCCTCCCGAGCACATCACCTACTGGGATACCTGGAAGTCCGAAGGCTAGCTTCCCGCAGGCTTCCAGGTCGCGTCGCGAGAAGAAGACGCCCAGCGCGTGTTCGCCCGCACAACGAGACACCCGCGGCCGTGATGCTACAACTCTCTTCATGTGGGCGATGCGAATCGAGGGCATCGGGCAACCTCTCGTGTTGCGGCAGGTCCAGCGCAGGGATCCGGGCGAAGGCGAGATCGTGCTCCGCGTCGAGGCGTGCGGAGTGTGTCGCACCGATCTGCACCTGATCGACGGGGATCTCGCCCCAGCGACGCTTCCGATCACCCCGGGGCATGAAATCGTCGGCCGGGTGATCGAGACTCGCGCGCCGCAGGCGCCTCATCGCGTCGGTGATCGGGTCGGGATCCCCTGGCTGGCCTGGACCTGCGGCACGTGTGCCGACTGTCGGGCCGGACGCGAGAATCTGTGTGCTCGAGCTCGTTTCAGTGGCTTCTCGGGCGACGGTGGCTTTGCTCAGGAGGCGATCGTCGATGCCCGCTTCGCCTTCTCGATCCCCGACCTCTACGGATCGGTCGAGGCTGCACCACTGCTGTGTGCCGGGCTGATCGGCTATCGCTCCTATCGGATGTCGGGTGACCCGTCCCGGCTGGGACTGTATGGATTTGGCGCCGCGGCCCACATCGTCATCCAGATGGCGCGTGCAGAGGGGCGCGAGGTGTACGCCTTCACGCGGCCTGAAGACACGGAATCGCAGGCGTTCGCGCGCGAACTCGGCGCAGTCTGGGCGGGGTCCTCGACCGACTCGTCTCCGGAACCGCTCGACGCGGCAATCCTCTACGCTCCACTGGGCGAACTCGTGCCGCTCGCGCTGGCGGCCGTGCGGCCCGGTGGAACCGTGGTATGCGCGGGAATCCACATGAGTGATATTCCGAGCTTCCCCTATGCTCTGCTCTGGGGCGAACGGCGTCTGATCTCGGTGGCCAACCTGACGCGCGCCGATGGGCTGGGGTTCTTCGAGTTCATCACCCGCAACCCGGTCACGACGCACGTCACTCCTTTCGAATTGCGCGACGCGAACCGGGCTCTCGATTGTCTGCGCAACGGCGCGATTCAGGGCGCGGCGGTACTGGTGTGCGACGGGTGAGGGCGCGAAGCTAGGCTTGCAGGTACGGCTGTAGCGCGCGCGTGAGTTCTTCGACGTGCAGTGCCCGGTACTCTTCGTAGACGCAGGATGAATGCGGCATGACGAAGACCTGAGGGTGCGACCAGAGCGGAGAATCGGCGGGTAGCGGCTCGATTTCCGTCACATCGAGTCCGGCTCCAGCCAGTGTTCCCTCATTCAGCGCTTCGAGCAGATCGGCTTCTGGCAAGACCGTGCCGCGTCCGAAGTTGTAGATGAAGGCCCCCGCTCGCATCTTCGAAAGCCGTTCCCTGTTCATGAATCCGCGTGTCGCGTCGCCTCCGGGCAGGAGCAGGACCACGTGGTCGGCGCGCGCGAGCTGAGAATCGAGTTCGTCGAGTCCGCAATAACTGGCACCGCTGGCCGGATCGATTCCGGCGCTGTGTGAGCGCTGGACTCCCGAAACGCTCATGCCCAGCGCGCCCAGCAACCGGGCGCATTCCCGGCCGATCTGGCCGTAGCCGATGATCACGGCGTGTTGATTGCGCAGCATGCGACCGGGGAACTGCAGATTCCGGTCCCAGTCGCGCCGCGTCTCGTTGTCGAGCATCGCGCCAATCCTGCGGTTGAAGTGTTGCATGAGCCCGAGCAGGGACTCGGCCATCATTCCGCCGTGGAACGTGCCGTAGTGCGTAGGAACCCGGCCAGCGGGATCTTCGGCGACCCAGTCATTGCCCGCCGAGGGTGTGAAGACCGCGCGCAGCGCTGGAGCTTTCGCGAAAGCGTCCGCCCGCAACATCCAGGTAACGATCAATTCGCTCTCGGGAAGTGCTGCGATCAGATCTCGGACTCGCTCGTGAATGACCAGTTCCAGTGCTGGAAACGCGCTGCGCAAGGGCGCCAGATCGGCTTCGGAGAAGTCGAACGCGCGGATCGGACTGCGCAGGCACACGTCGAGTCGCGGAGCCATCGAGGCGCTATCCCCCGGCCAGCTTGACGTTGTAACCGCGCGTCTGGAGTTGCTCGGTCAAGGTCGCGCGGTGATCTCCCTGGATCTCGATCACCCCCGACTTACAGGACCCACCACTTCCACAGGCGCGTTTCAATTCCCCGGCGAGATCCTTGAGCGCGTCTTCAGGCAAGGGGACTCCGGAAATCGTCGTCACGGTCTTGCCCCCGCGACCCTTGACCTCCCGGCGCACACGCACGATGCCGTCCCCCTGCGGGACGCGTGGGCTCTTGCGGCAGGCGCAGTTCTTTACAGGTCGCCGGCAGTTGGGGCACATGCGCCCCTTTCCCGTGCTGTACACGAGATCGCCCGCGCCTCTTCGCTTCATCGCCATGCTATGCGAATCCCTAGCTCGTTGGATTCGACCCGACGAATGCGGGCCGGTGTTGAGAGAGTCGAGGGGAGCGGGGAGGGCGGGATTGGCTCAGGACTCGCAGATGCTCGTCGAGTTCCGCGAGAGACTGGCTGCGCAGCAGACGTGTGCGCGCGTCGGCGTCGATCGATAGGCCCACATCCAACCGGCGGTAGATCTGTTTGAGTTGACCGAGCGCACTGTGTTCGTTTCGGAGCGTCGCGAGCAGGCCGTCTCGATAGCGCCGGTGGAAGGCGTGGATCTGCTCGGGACCGGTTGTGGGTGGAGCGGCTCCTCGATGGTGTCGGGCGAGTCGCAGCAGCAGCCAGGGGTCGCGTATCGCTCCTCGACCGATCATGACGCCGTCGACTCCCGACTCGAGCATTCGGCTGGCGTCGGCCACGGAATTGACATCGCCGTTTCCCAGCAGCGGCAGGCGGGTCCACTCGCGCACGCAGGCCAGGGCCTCCCAGCGCGCGGGATGTTTGTAGGCGTCGTTTCGGGTGCGCGCGTGCACGGTCAATAGCTTCGCACCCGCAGCTTCAATCGCGGAAACGATCTCGTGCAGCGCCGAGTCATCCCCCACACCGAGTCGGATCTTCGCCGTGACCGGAACCTCCACAGCTTTGGCGACTGCGGAGACCAGTGCGTGGATGCGTTCCGGAAATTCCAGTAGCGCAGCTCCCGCCTGTTTCTTGAATACGCGCGGCGCGGGGCAGCCAAAGTTCAGATCGATCATCGGCGCTCCCGCTTCCACTGCGTTCACGGCAGTTTGTGCGGTCGCTCCTGGGTCCACACCCATGAGCTGTACGCCGATCGGAACATCGCGATGAGCGGAACCCAGTTCGCGGCGGATCGCCGCGGGCTTGACGGGCTGCTGGCTGACGCGAATGAATCCGGTCCAGGCGGCACCGACGCCTCCGTGGTCCAGGATGACCTCCCGAAAAACCCGGTGTGTCACGCCGTCCATTGGAGCGAGAACGAACGGTGGATCGAAAACGACACCGGAGCCGAGGTCGATGGCTTGTGGATTCGGGGCCCGCTTCACGCTGTGAGTTTCGCCACCCGTGCTAGTTTTCGCCACGACTTTTCCAACGCACCGGGGTCTGAACTTCGATTTTGAACCCGGGAGCGCGACGGAGCCGCTTCGGGGATCCGGGCTCAGGGATTCCGGGACAGGAACTCGTCGAGCACGCGATTGAAGTTCTCGGGATCTTCGAAGTACAGCGAATGGCCGACCCCCGGGAACTCGAGTAGTTCCGCACCCGGGATGATCTGGGAAACCTCACGCAGCGCTTCCGGAGAAAAGAGCTGATCTTCGTGCCCGGACAACATCAGCGTCGGCACCGAGTAGCCCTCGAGATCGTCCTTGCCGATCTGTGAAGCCGGAAGGCGAATCATCCCTTCCGGTGGCAGGTCCGGGTTGAGAGCCGAGATCTGATCGTACAGGTGGGTGCGCAGCGGTTCGCGAAGCGCGAATTCCGGTGCGACCGCCGCGTTGGCTACGACCCCCTCGCTTTGGAATCGCGCCCCGAGCTGGGCGAAGCAGGCTCCGACGGTTTCCGTGAATACACCCGCGGGCGTTCCGCCGAGCAGCAGACAGCGAACTCTTTCGGGGTGTCGCACGGCCGTCTGCAAGCCCGTCCAGCCACCCATCGACTGACAGACCAGGGCGGCGCGTTCGATCGACTCGGCGTCCAGGATCGCGCATAGATCGTCCGCGAAATACTCGGGTAGAAAGTCCGCACCCGGGCATGGGGAGCGTCCGAAGCCCCGGTGGTCGAAGCTGATCACGCGCTGCTGGCGGGCGAAATGCGGCACCTGTTGCCACCAGCTCAGGGTGTTGCCGCCGGCGCCGTGCGCGAACACGATGGCGGGGCCCTCGCCGAAGGTCTCGTAGTACAGCTCGACGCCGTGAGATGTGACTATGGGCATGCCGCCATCATACCTTCGCCCCCCCCTTCGTGGGCGAGTTCGCATGTCGCTCGTTTCATGCGCAGCTTTCTTGCTGCAGTTGAGGCGTCTACTGAGCCCGTTGTGCCGCGCGCGGTCGGCATCTGGATTGCAGTTCCACCTCACGGAGAATCCATGAGGGGAACGAGCCATGAACGAAGCAACGAGCACCGGACGCCTGAAGCAGTTGGGTTGGATCGCGGGGATTCTGGTCGGGACCCTGATCGGTGTGATCGGAGTCTTCCGCGGTTTGACCGCAGATATTGCGTCCGGCGATGAGGATCCCGATGCGGAGTTCCGCGCCTATTCCGTCGAACGGGGCAGTCTTGTAGAGACGATCGTCGCTTCGGGCGCAATCGAACCTCTGGTTCGGGTTCCTGTCATTTCCGAAGTGTCCGGGATCATCGCCACCGTTCACGTGGAAGAGGGCGATCGAGTGCTCAAGGGCCAGCCCTTGTTCGAACTCGACAGTGAACGACTCGACGCGCGGGTCGCCGAACGGCGTGCCGAATTGCAATTGCGCCAGGCCAATGCCAGCTATGACCTGATCGGTCGGGCCGAAGTGCTGCGCGACCGGGCGAGACGGGAACATAGCCGCAAGGCGGAGCTTCATCAGAACCAGGTCGCTTCAGCGCTTGATCTGGAACGGGCCGAACAAGATCTGCGACTCGCCGAAATCGCTGTGGGGGATGCGCGGGCCGAATCGCTGGCGCGCCGCGCCGCCGTTGCTCAGGCGCGCGAACTCCTGCGCCAGGCAGAACGCGACCAGGCCAACATCGTGGTTCGGGCCGCCGTCGACGGCGTGATCATCCGGCGCGACGGCGAAATCGGTCGCGCGGTTGCCGACGTGACGAATTCCGGCGGGACGGTGGTCGCTGTGATCGCGGACGATACGCGTCTGCGACTCGTGGCCGATGTAGACGAAAACGACATCGCCCGAGTGCGGGTCGGATTCGAGACATCCATCCGCATCGATGCGTTTCCGGATGAAGAATTCCGTGGGCACGTGCGCAAGATCTCTTCCTCTGGAACCGTCGAGGGCAATGTGTCCAACTTCGAAGTCGAGATCGAGGTAGAAGCGGACGAGCGCTTGCGTGTGGGCATGTCGTGTGATGCCCGTGTGACCGTTCGCGAATACCACGACGTCTTGATCGTCCCGAACACGGCCGTCGTTCGGCGCAGTGGCAGCGCGCATGTACGGACGCCCGATGTGGGAGGGGGGCCCGCCTTCCGCCTGACGCCGGTTCGCCTGGGAAGCAGCGACGGTTTTCACAGCGTGGTGGCTGAGGGACTGTCTACGGGCGATGTGATTCTCTTGCGTGCCGATGGAGTTCGCGGATGAGTGTGCTGATCGAACTGGAACGGGTGCGCAAGCGCTTCCTCATGGGCGATCACGAAGTCGAGGTCCTGCAGGGAATCGACATGCAGATCCACGAGGGCGAATTCATCGCAATCATGGGTGCGTCGGGCTCGGGAAAGACCACGTTGCTGGAGATACTGGGAGCGATCTCGCGGCCGAGTAGCGGTGTCTACCGTTTCGAAGACGACGAGATCCAGGACCTGGACGACAACGGATTGGCCGATCTACGCGCGCAGCGCATTGGTTTCGTGTTCCAGACCTTCAATCTCATGCCGCGAATGTCGGCGCAGCGCAATGCCGCGCTCTCGCTGCTGTATGCCGGCGTCAAGCGGAATGTGCGTGAAGAACGAGCCCGTCGGGTGCTGGAACGCCTGGGGCTGGCGCATCGACTGGACCACCGTCCCGCGCAGATGTCGGGCGGTGAGCGCCAGCGTGTGGCGATCGCGCGAGCGCTGGTCAATGAACCGCGCCTGCTGCTTGCGGACGAACCCACTGGAAACCTCGATCAGAAGACCGGTCGCGAGATCCTGGACGTGTTCCGCGAACTGCATCGCGAGGGTCGCACGATCGTGGCGGTCACACACAGCGAGGAGGTCGCAGAGGTCGCCCAGCGCGTCGTGCGAATCAGCGACGGATGCCTGCAGGCGGAGGCGGCCGTTGCCTGACTTGCGCAGGATCGCCCGCTTGAGTCTTCCGCTGGCCGAGGAGGGCATCCTGCAGTTGCGCGCGCGCTTTCGCGAGCAGGTGCTGACCGTGCTCGGGATCGTCTGGGGTGCGGCGGCGGTCGTGCTCCTGCTCTCGTTCGGCGCCGGTCTGTACAACTTTCTGGACCTCGGTTTCAAGCGCACGGGGGATCGCTTCCTGGAGGCAAACCCCGAGTACACCAGCAGAGAAATGGGAGGGGCGCGTCCGGGCCGCAAGATCGTCTTCGAAGAGGATGACCTGAGCCTGCTGCGGGCGAGTCTGCCTTCCGCGCGCTGGATTGCGGCCGTATACGAACCCGGAGCCGTGACCGTGCGAACCGCGGATCGCACCCGCAACACGGTGGTCAGCGCGAATACGCCTGATCTCAAATGGATTCGCGTACACGAGTTGGCGCGCGGCCGCTTCATCGACGATGAGGACGAGCGGATGGGACGACCCGTCGCGGTCCTGGGTGCGAACCTGCCCGAGATCTTCTTGCCCGACGTCGATCCAATCGGTCAGACGATTCAGGTCGAGGGAACGCCGCTGCGGGTGATTGGCGTTCTCAAGCGCGTGGGAGCCCAGTTGATGGTCAACCAGGCTCTGCACGACGACATGGTCTTCATCCCTTTGAGCCAGGGACAGAGGATCTTCGGATTGGGCAATGCGGTGGGCAGTTTCCTGCTCGAGCCGCACCGTGTCGATGAAACCGCCCTGTTGCGAGAGGAGTTCGAGGCGGCGATCTACCCCCAGCATCACCTCGACCCGGACGACAAACAAGCGATCGCGTACACCGAGGTGCGCGAATACTCCGAGCCGCTCAAGCGCATAGGCTCGGGGCTGGAGTTGCTGCTCGGTTTCGTCGGTACGGTAATGCTGGCGATGGCGGGTGTGGGCGTGGCGAACCTGATGGTGGCAATCGTCAATCAGCGGCGTATGGAGTTCGCCATGCGGCGGGCCTGCGGCGCGCGTCGCAGCGACATCAGCCTGCAGCTCCTGGTCGAGACGTTGTGTGTGGTGGGCGCGGGCGGATTGTTGGGAATCCTGCTGGCCACCGGCATCGTCTGGCTCTTTTCCTTTGTCCCCTTACCCGAACTGATTCCCACGCCACGCATCCTGCCGAGCGTGATCGCGACCACTTGTTTCGTCCTACTTCTGGTCGGCGCCGTTTCGGGAATCCTTCCCGCGCGCATGGCATCGCGCATCGATCCCGCAGCCGCCCTGCGGGTTACATGATGGAGACTGTGTGATGGAGTTCTCCGAGCGACTGCGCCTGGCCATGGAATCAATCGGCGATCATCGCGCGCGCGTGGCCGCTTCCGGCATGGGGGTGTTCTGGGGCAGCGCCGCCATCGTATTGATGCTGGCCTGGGGCGCGGGCTTCGGTGTCTTCATGGATCGCCAGCTGAGCCGTTACGGTCAGCCTAGCCTGTTCGTGATTCCCGGAGTGACGTCTTCCGGATTTCCTGGGGTTCGCCCCGGTGTGCGGGTGCGTGTCTCGCGCGAAGAAGTCGAGAGCGCAGAGCGCGAGAACGAAACCCTGGTCTCCGCGATCCTCGCCGAGCATCGAGCTTCCGAACGCGTTCTGGTCGAAGCGTCGGGTCGCTTGCGCAGGCTCGACCTGAACGGAACCGATGAGCGGTTTGCGAAGTACCGTTCGTTCTACATGGCAGCAGGACGTTTTCTGGACGCCACCGATGTTGCACGAGAACGCGCGGTGGCCGTGCTGGGCTGGGAAGCCGCTCGAGATCTATTCGACGATCCGCTTCGCGCGGTGGGTGAGAGGATTCGCGTCGAGGGAGTCTCTTTCGAGTTGATCGGAGTGATGGATGAGAAGAGCGGACAGCAGAAATTCAATACCAATCGACCCGACAATCGACTGCTGGTGGTTCCTATAACGACGGCTGAGTCGCGGCTCGGGCACCCCAAAGAAGAGATTCCCTGGATGACGATCTATCCGCGACCCGGGGCTGCCTCGGATGAGGTGCTGCGCGCGGTGGTGGCGAGTCTTGCGCGGCAAAACGGCTTCCATCCTGACGACACCGATGCAATCCGCGCCTTCGACACGACGCAGTTGCTGGGTCTGGGCGATCTTCTGGTGATCGCGTTCACCGTCTTCATCGGGGTGGCCGGCACGGTCACGCTGATGGTCGGTGGCGTCGGCATCGCGAACTTTCACCTGGCCATGCTGGCTGAACGCGCGGTGGAGATCGGAGTGGCCAAGGCTCTCGGCGCACGCAACGGAACCCTGATGATCCAGACGGCACTCGAAGCCCTGATCGTCGCCGGTTCAGCTGCACTGTCCGGGGCGGCCACGGGCCTCGCCGGCTGCGCCGCACTCAAGAACTTCGCGCCACCTGGCATGTTTCCCACTCCGATCATCTCGCCTGGCGTGATCGCGGTAACCCTGACTGCGCTGGTGGCGGTCGCCCTGATCGCCGCGCTCATACCAGCGCTGCGCATCCGGCACATGGATGTGTCGGCGGCATTGCGAGACGCCTGACCTTGCCTTCAAGTAGTACTTGAAGGCTGGCAATTCCTCTATCGGTCTCTCGCCTGGGCCGCGGCTCGCGCCTGCTCAAGGACTTTTCGCGCCTGAGCATCGCCGGGCTGGATCTCCAGGGCACGCTCGAGGCTCTGTGCGGCAGCTCCGGGTTTCTCCAGCGCCAGGTACACCCCGGCCAGGTTGAAGTGCGCTTCGAAGCTCTCCGGGAAAGCCTGCGCTGCCTCGCGCAATGCTTCCTCTGCACGGGGATAGTCCCCGGCTTCCGCCGCCAGGATTGCCAGACTGATACGGGCCGACAGATGGTCGGAATTCAGTTCGAGGACGCGCTTCAAGTGGTGTTCGGCTCGCGCGCGCTCAGCGCTTTCGAGCAGCGCATTCGCCAGATTGAAGTGGCCCAGTTCGTAGTCCGGCCAGCTGGCGACGGCGCGTTCGTAGTGCAGGATGGCTTCGGAGACCCGGCCCTTTCGAAAGTCGAGATTACCCAGATTGTTATGCGCCAAGTAGTTCTGCTCGTCGGCGCGCACGGCGTTTGCGAACAGCGTTTCGCTGGTGCGCCAGGTGCCCACCTGCGCGAACGAAACCAGCGCAAGCGCTGCGATCCACAGACTCGCGATGCCGGGCACGACCCAGGCCGGTCGAAGCACCGGCGCGCTCCAGGCGAGCATCACATACAGGCCCACACCGGGCAGGTAGCTGTAGCGGTCGGCCATGGACTGTTCGCCGACCTGGATCAACCCGATCACCGGAACCAGGGTTCCCAGGAACCAGAGCCAACCCACGAGAAGATGAGGTCGGGTTTCGCGCACCCTCCAGACCAGGGCGCTCGTCGCAGCCAGAACGAAGCTGGCGAGCAGAGACGAAACCAGCCTCGATTCCTCAGGGGCCAGGAGCGCCTGGTGGGGGTAGAAGACAGAGAGCGAGGTGGGCCAGACGCTCTTCCCCAGATACGCGAGGTAGGCAATCGACGCGTTCAACAATCTTTCCGAGAGTGGGAGCAGGTGGCCGATGTGCATCGCCCCGCTCTCGGATTGCACGCGAAGCGTGATGTAGGCGCATCCCGCGACCAGTGGCAACAAGATGAGTTTTTCGAGTAGCAGGCGCGACTCTGGCCAGCCGGTGGTCCAGCGCCGCAAAGGCCAGCGGTCCAACAGAAGCAGAACGAAGGGCAGGGTGACGCCCATCGGCTTGCTCATCAGCCCCAGAGCGAAAGCAATGAACACCCCCGTGTAGCGCAGGATGCTCGGTGCCCGCGAATAGTGGACGTAGGCGAGCAAGGTCAAGATCCAGAACAGAGCCGAAAGAACGTCCTTGCGCTCCGAAGCCCAGGCCACGGACTCGACGTGCAGGGGATGAGCGACGAACAAAGCCGCGACAAAGAGACTGGCTCCGGGGCTCCCCGTCATGTTGCGGAGTGTGAAGAACAAGAGCAACCCAGCCAGGATGTGGAGCAAGGCGTTGACCTGCTGATGGGGTCCGGGATCGATGCCGAATAGTGTCCCGTCGAGCATATGAGACAGGGCCGTGATCGGCATCCAGTTGTCCCCGTGAACACCGACAAACGCCTTGCGAATTCCCGCCCAGGTCAGGCCTTCTTGAACAGCGGCGTTTTCGCTGATGTAGGTCGGATCGTCGAAGCGCACGAACTCATGCCCGCCGACCTGCCAGTAGATCCCCAGACCGAGCAGGACCAGAACGACACTTGCAGCGACGGAATGGCTCACGCGCCCGACAGAAATCGCTCGAATGGATACTCGAAGCCGACGCTCTCTTTTGCCCAGTTCCAGAATCTGCGCGCGCGCTCGATCTCGAGTGGACGCGCGCGGACGATTCGACAGTACGTCCGCATCCGCTGCAGCGCTTTTTCGTTCAGGGTCGCGCGGAGCAGTAGATAGATTTCGGTGAAGGGTTCGCCTTTGTGGAAGGCCGCGGCGACCCGCTCCGGTGTGTCGGTTGAACGCGCCAGAAAGGTCGCAGCATTGCCGAATGCGTGCGCACGCAGAGATCGTGCCGCGAGGTGGCGATAGGTTTCGGGTTCGACCGCGATGGAACCGGACAGGACCGCTTCGTCATCGATTGATTCGATCAGGCGGATGGAGTCGCTGCTGCTCTCCAGCGCCCAGGGGAGGTAGGGGCTCAGTCGGGGATCGCTCAGCATCATGTGCAGGATCGCGTAATTGTCGATCCGCGCAATCAGCAGATCGACGAGGCGCTGAGCGGGGAACCACGAACCTGCGGCTTCCCGCAACGGGGCCGGCCAGATCGCAGCGATATCGGTGCTCTCGGAAAATTCCGACTGTGACTCTCGAGACATCAGGAGGGCGTAGTGGGCACGATCGTCGTCGGCGTCCTGGGGGTTTCGCGGATCGATGCGATGCGGGTGTTGATCGTCGAGCGCGGCTGCATCGCCGATCCAGTCGGCCAGGCCCTGGGCGTCCGCGATGAAAGTCGCCCCGAGCTGGTCCGGGGACAACAGGCCCAGGTCTCGGAGTTCCGGGGCCACTCGATCGTCACGCCATTGCCGGGAGAAATCCCGAACGGAAACCGGCCCGGTTGGAGCGAATTGGTTGATGCCCACCATCATCCAGTCCCGGCCTGAACCCGCCCATAGCGAGCAATTCTCGAACACATTGCAAAATCCGCGCAGGATCGATTTCGATTCCTCGACCCGGAGCGAGTGCACGGGCAACCAGTAGGTCACGATGCCGCGATCACTGAGGCGCGCGCGCGCAAGCTCGAAGAACTCCTGTGAGAACAGATTCTCGATTCCTGCATTGCGAGGTGGCGGGGGCTCTGCGGTGATGAGATCGAATCTTCGCTCCGTGCTCGCAAGAAAGAAGCGACCGTCCTCCACGTGCACCTCTACGCGTGGGTCTCGCAGGGGATGATCGGCGGGATCGGGGTAGATGTATTCAGAGAGTTCGAGGATGTCACTCGAGATGTCGACGATGTCGATGGTCTTGAGGCTTTGGGTATCTACGAGAGCCTTTGCCGTACTGCCCACGCCGTAGGAGATCAGCAGAGCGCTACGCGTTTCGGGCCGAACGGCCATCGGCCAGTAGACGTAGAGCTTCATATAGCGCCGGGCCGTCGTCATCGTCGATGACATTGAGTGATTGTTCGTCGCCAGGGTGTAGAACCACGGCTTTCCCTCGACGTCCTTTCGGAAGATCTGCGCAGTCTCCGTCACGCCTTCGCGAACGGCGACGAGTTCCATTTCGCGGTCGCTCGCGAACTGGTAGAAGGTCCCGCTACCGCGGATGATCACCTCGTTCATCGCGCCAAAGGGAAACACCAGAACAGATCCGCCCAACAAGCCCACGGCCCACAGCCACTTCGCCGTCCGGGCCTTCGAGTCCGATCCCGCCACGATCGGATGGAGGAGCAGGAGGGCGCCGACCAGGCCGTAGACCACGAGCAACACGAATAACGAACGCTCCACGCCCAATTGCGGGATCAGAACGAATGCACCCAGAAGGGAGCCGACCGCACCTCCCAGAGTGTTGATCACGGCCACGTGGGCGGTCGCGCGCGCTTCGGCGATGCCCGAAGCCTGGAGAGCGCGACCCAGAAGCGGGAACAGGACGCCAGAGCCGATGCTCACTGGAAGCATCATATAGGCGTAGGCGAGTGCGGGGGGCTGCATCGCAGCGAGTTCGATGCCCATTCCCAAGCCTGCGTAGGAGAGTCCGAGCAGTAGTGCATTCGCAATTCCGAAAAGTCCGGCGCGCGTGTGGGCGTTGGCGTCGAAGCGGAACCACAAAGAAGAGGCCAGCCCTCCGAGACTGATGCCGGTCAGCACGGTCGCCAGCATCAACGCCAGATTCCAGCCGGTGGCTTCGGTGAAGAGCAGAAAAAGCCGGAACCAGACGACCTCGAGCGCCATCATGACCGCACCACTGGCGAACGCGCCAAGAGAAATCGGCCAGGCCCTTGAGAGAGCAACCGCTTGCGCGCGAACGGCGGAATCCGCGGGCTGCGGTTCTCCGCCGCGGGCGAGCCACAGCGCTCCCAGACCTGCGAGCAGGTTGAGTGCCCCAGCCGCGACGGCTGAACCGGTTACGCCCAATGCACCGATCATCCAGCGCTCGGTGACGATCACGCCGATCACTGCACCAAACGTGTTCCATCCGTAGAGACGGCCGAGAGTGCGACCGTAGTTCGGATCGCGAGCCGAAAGCGCGCGCACGAGAAGCGGGAGCGTCGTGCCCATGGCTGCGGCCGGAACGACCAGAAGCGCGAAGCCACCCGACAGACGCAGGAACCCGAGAAGTGCCGGGCTGTCTGCGAATGTTCCGAGAAAACCAGCGGTGCTCGCAGAGATACCGGGAAGCAGTGCAACGAGACCGACACCGCTGGCGGCAATCGCCAGTTCTGCGAGCGCGTACATTCGAAGGGGTGCGCGCAGGCCATCACCGACGCGACCGGCCACCGCACTCCCGAGAGAAAGACCGGCCATGAAACTGCATAGGACGATCGAGACTGCCCATACACTGTTGCCGAGAACGAGACCCGCGAGCCGGAAGAACAGCGCTTCGAAAGCGAGTGCAGAGGCGCCCGACATCGCGAAAATGAGGCACAGCACGACTGGCGAGACGTTCTCGCCGGGCGGCCCGCCAGACCGACCCGGATCAGATTTTGGTTGCGCGCGCATTTTCGGGCTCTCTCGCCTCCGTGGCGGGCCCGAGTATTCCACATAGACCGCCCAGCCCGATGACAGGGGCGAGGCCCGGGGCCGGATTTCCCGGGATCCAGGCGTTCCGTAGGGATTTGACTGAAAACCGAATGCGAATTATCATTCTTGTCGAATTTCATGAAGGCCGACGATATCGATACTCACCCCCATTTCCGCTGGATCCGCCCGACCCAGCAGGCGAGGAGTCAGGAGACCCTCGAGCGCCTGCTAGACAGCACAGAGGCGTTGATCGCGGACAAGGGATTCGACGACGTCACGGTCGCCGAGATCGCCGCCCGCGCGGGTCTATCGGTAGGGGCCGTCTACTCGCGGTTTCGCGACAAGAAGGGCGTGTTGAACTGCCTGCGGGATCGCTTCGTCGATGAAGCGCATCTGACCACCGATGCCGCTTTCGATCCCGATCGTTGGCAGGGTGCCAGCATCGAGGAAATTGCCAGCGAGTTGATCGTATTCCTGGTCGAGATCCATCGCGAGCGCCGCGGAGTGGTGCGAGAGATGGCGATCCGCACGAGAGCCGAGTTGGACATGGCCGAGCGCAAGAAGGATCTCGTGGCGCATATCGGCAAGCGCCTGTGGATATTGCTCGACAGCCGGAGCGATCAGATCGGGCACCCGGACCCGGAGGTGGCGACCGGATTTGGCCTGCGCTTCCTACTGGCAACCCTCGAACAGGCGCTGCTTTTCGACGAGGCGGGCATCTACGGAATGCCGGTCTCTGATGATAGGTTGGCCGCAGAACTGACGCGCGCGTTTCTGAGCTACCTCTGTGTCGAGAACCGCCAGCAGCGCACCGGGCAGGCGGCTTAGTTATTTCGAAATCAATGGAAACGAGGAGAGAAAAATGGCGATCAAGTTCCCTTCCATAGACTTCTTCCAGGAACTCGCGCGTCGCATGGAAGCGAACGCGGCGGCATTCGAGAAGCTGGGCTTTTGCGACACGGTGATGGGCGTGAAGGTGGATTCCGGCTCCTCCCACCTCTACGCGCTGACCTTCGATGTCTTCGATTGCACCGACGTTCGCGAACTCGCGAGCGCCGACGATGCCGAACTGGATTTCACGCTGCAGGCGCCCCTGGCCCTGTGGAAAGAGATGTTCGAGTCGATTCAGAAGAACGGCCATCCCGCCCCGGCCTACACGCTGAACAGCCTTTCCCACGTCGGCGATCAGATGGCTGTCGTCTACGATGATCCCGAAGGGCACGACAAGTTCTACCGCTTCATGGCGACGATTCAAGCGTTCGTAGACCAGACCTCCGACATGGAGATCGAATGGGCCTGAGGCCCGTTCAAAGGGGAAACGATCTATGAGTTACTACGGAACGAACGACTACTCCTACAACTCCGATTTCAATCTGCGCATCCGCGACATCAAGAAGGGCAATCTGGATTTCGGTTGGCTCGACAACGCTCGCGACAAGGTGGAAGTCCGACAAGCAGATCCGCGCCGCGGGCTGTTGCTCGAGGATTGCGAAGTCGGTCCCTATTCGATCGAGAACACGCCGGAAGTCGTGCGCGAGAATCGGGGTCTGGCACCACGCGGTGCAATTCTGGCAGAAGGTAGCGAGCAGCCCGACCTCGGTCCCTCGTTGAACAAGAAGAGCGATGTCTGGGGTTATCGCGTGCAGCGCTACTGGGAAGAGGCCATGAGCCGGCAGTGGAATGTCACCACGGACGTTCCCTGGCGGGATATGGACAAGTACGAGATTCCCGACGAAATCGAGATCGCCTTCTGCCAGTTGTGCACGTTGCTCTGCGAAGTGGAGATGATCGCCACCGATCTTCCCGCGAAGTGGAGCCACCACATGAACAGCTACTTCCAGGAAGTGAAGGGCTTCATCGCGACGCAGGCGATCGACGAGGCGCGCCACGCCGAGGTCTTCCGCAAGCGTGCATTGGCGGGAGTCGGTCTCATGCGAGCCAGCGTGCGCGGCGAGCACGCGCTCAAGGGCATCCTGGAAGCCGATAGCTACAGCGAGGGCAGTGTCTTCCTGCACGTGCTGGGCGAAGGCTTCATCCTGACGCTCTTCCGCTCGAGCGAGTTCATCTCGCCAACACCTGTGGAACAGCGCATGTTCCAGTTGGTGATGCAGGACGAGGCGCGGCACGTTTCCTATGGACTGCAGCACCTGAAGTATCTGATGGACCATTGCCCGGAGATCCGTCCCCAGATCAACGGCTTCCTCGACGAGGCCGAACGGCACTTGACGGGTCTGTTCAATCCCGACCAGCTCGAGTCCATGATCGTCCTCGGGGGCAAGGGCACCAGCCCCGAGTGCATCCAACGCGGCATCGAGGTGGTGGGCGCCTTCCAGGGCAAGCAGATCCTCGAGTACTTCCATCGCGCCGAGCGGGCGGGTCTGCCCGAGCGTCGCGAGCGCAGCCCCCTTCTGGAGCTGCAGGAACGCATGATCGCAGCGATTTCGGCGAACTGAGCGGAGCAGCAGAGAGGAACGCATGGCCTACTACGCACGAGACGACTTTTTCAACAATCCCGAAATCCTCGAACGCTCCGTCGAAATCCTGAAAGGGAATCTCAGCCTCGACTGGATGAAGCTCGAGATCGACAAGGCCGGGTGCCGACCGAGTAACTCTCGGCGCGGGCTGACCTTCGACGACACGAATGTGGGCAGTTATGGCTGGGATCAGATCTCCGAGAAGATCCGCCACAACTACTCGATGGCGCCGCGCGGCGCGATACTGCCGCCCGGTTTGCCCCATCTGGGTTACGACATCAATCGCAAGAGTGAGGTCTGGTCCGAGAACGCCCCGAGCCTCTACGAGGAGTCGAAGGCGCGCCACTGGATCCCCTCGAGAGAGGTCCCCTGGGCCGCCGTCGAGAAGGTTGAGCATTCCGATGAATTTGAGCGCGGACTGGCTCAGCTCTACACCGACATGACGGCCATGGCCACAGTTCTGGGTGACATTCCTTCGAAATGGGTGTGGCATATCAACCAGGAACTGGTCGAACTCAAGATGTGGTTGTGCACGGAGATGTTCGACGCCGCACAACTGGCGGACGCCTTCCGCAAGCGCGCCATCGCCGGCGGCACGGGCCTGGGTCACGACCACGCACCCCTCGGTGAACTTCTGAAGAGCGTGTTCGACGCAGGCACCTACCCGAGCGCTTCGGCTTCGACTCACATCCTGTTATGCGGTCTGATGCAGACGCTCTTGCGTCACATCGAAGCCGTTTCGAGCAATGCAGCGGATCAGACTCTCGCGCGCTTCGCGGTCCAGGACGTCTCCCGTTCGCTCGCCTACGGAATCGGGCATATGCGCTACCTGTTCGAAGTTCGCCCCCACGAAACCACTGCCGTGCGCAATCACCTCGACGAGGTCGAGAACGCCCTGGTGGGTCTGCTGGGTGCACCCATCTTCATCTCGACGCTGGCCCTGCTCACCGCAGGAAATCGCGCCGATGCGGGTGCGGCCGTGCCCAAGGTGGCGGCGCTCTACCGTCGCTTTGCCGACGAGCACGCCAAGCGCCGCGGCGCCGCGGGAATCGCCAGCGAGGCGAGTCCCCTAGAGGCGTTCGTCCGCGAACTCGAGACCTAGAGGCCCGACCGAAAGAGTCGGTTCAAAGGCTGTCACAACGGAGTCCGACCGGTAGTTGCCGCTACCGGACGGACTCCGGCCTGAATGCGAATCTTTCCGGGCGGGGTCCTGCGACCTCCGGGCCGAGCATCCAGAAGTTGGGGCCTTGTGCGGACCTCTGGCCGGGCGCTGCGGCTGCGCCGGAGGTTCTGATTGAACTCTACCCGCCAGGGAGAGAAGAGACCCCGCGGGGTAGCGCCTTGGCGATGCCTCGGGATCGGCCGTCGGCCGTGTGCCCGGAATGGACCGGGGGTTCACTGGCGTCCCCGGTAGGAGTCGAACCTACGACCTACCGCTTAGGAGGCGGTCGCTCTATCCAGCTGAGCTACGGGGACGGATGGCGATAGAGTCGTCTTTTAGGACGTCGGGTTGCAAGGGCGGCGCTGCTGGCCGCGGGCCGGTTCGTTCTGGGGAAGAACGGTCCTGGCGGGCTAGCGGACCAGAATCTGCTCGAAGAACTCGAGGAAGTCAGGGGATTGCGTCTCGATGCGCATTCCGAAGCCGGGCTTGGTGTCTTCGCGTTGCAGTTGATCGGTCGTCCAGCGGACGCTGCCGATGACTTCGATCTTGTTGCCGTCGCGGTTGTGGAAGATCACGCGCACGGGTTCCATGGGGGGCGGAAGCTGATCCGCGCGCACGAACAGGCCTTCTTTGGTCACGTTCTTGATATAGCCGGTGCCGCGAAAGGAAGCGGTCTCGAACGCCGCGGGAATGCGTTCGACAGCTCGCTTGAGCTTGCGTCTTTCGCTGTTTGCATCACTCATTAACAGTGCGTTCTATCGGCGAAGAAGCGTTTGCTCTTGATAGACTCGCCGTTGGGCAACATCTGCGACAGCAATGACGAAAAGTCATGCGCTTGAGTTGCGCAGGCAGAGCCGTTGCGAAGTCAGAACTGGACGCTCAGCGCCAGCGCCGTTCGTCCTCGATCATGTGCAGAGTGAGCTTGAAATCGTCGGGCCCGGTGAAGTTGAACGAGAAACGCCGACGCGGGCGCGGCAGACTGGCTTCACCCGCGTTGTAGCGACTCAGAAGTTTGTCACCATCGGAGCCGGGAGCCACAGTCTCGACCCTTACCGGATGATCGATGTCGCCAAACTCGATCACACGACTCTCGGCCTCCCCGTCCGAGCCCAGGCTGCCTATGTGCAGTTTGCCCCCGTCCACGTGATAGATCAGCTTGCCGTCCCGAGAAGCCCTGCGAAACTCCGCCATTCCCGTGTCGAGCCGAGTATGGGCTCGAAAGTGCAGAAACAGAGTGCCGCGGCGGTCGGGGATGTTCCGCTCCACGAGGTTGAAGCACCTCTTGAACCCCTGATCTTCGATGCCGTAGAACGTAGCCTTGATCGCCGAACGGCCGCGCGTGGAATCCGCGCGAAAGACGACGGCCTCTTCGAGTTCGACGCGAGTGCCGTCCTCGCGCACGCAGGTGACCGGCGTGCGAAAGCGACCCTCGACCCAGTACACGGCAACTTCCTGCGGAGTCGTGTGGGTAGGCGGGCGGTAGCCACTGTCCTGCGCTTCGCCGCCGCCGGGGAAGATGCCGAGCATCAGAGCGAAAAGGAGGGTCGCACGGGGAAAGCTGCGGTGCGCTCGTCGCGGGTTGGTCATGAATCTCCCATGGACTTCAAGCATCGCATACAGCGAGAGGTGGTGCGAAGAATGGGTTCGGTGTCGAGGAGACCGAAATGAGCCCTCCTGGCAACACAGAGAGCCGCATTGCGCCCCTCCGGAACGGTCCCCATACTCCGGCGGCATCCGGACCCAATCTTCGGACCACTACCAGGAAACCAGACAGCAGCGGGTGAGGGCGGTTATGGAGATGCGGTCAAATTGCGGGTTTTCGTTGGCGTCGATTCGTTGCTTGCCGCGGCTGCTCGTGGGCCTCTGCCTGGGATTCTCGCTGGCCGCGAGCGCAGACGAGCTTCGGCTGCCCGGGTTTCACGACGCCGTCTGGAAACCTCTCCACTTTCCCAAGATCCAACAGCACACGCTCTATGATCCGATGGTCCTGGACGATCGTTCCGTTCTCCGCGCGACCAGCAAGTGCTCTGCGTCGGCCCTGATTGCGCCGGTGGAGGATCTGGATCTCGCCAGGACGCCACGGCTCAGGTGGAGCTGGAAGATCGAGCAGGGGATTTCGGCTCGGCTGGCGGAGCGGAGGAAGGATGGCGATGACTTCGCCGCTCGGGTCTATGTGGGCTTTCGCTTCAATTCGGAGGGCGCTTCGACCTGGGAACGTCTGAAACGTCACGCCGTAGAACGCATCTATGGGAATGAGCTTCCTGGAAACACACTCAGCTATGTCTGGTCCCAGAACGAACCCGCCGGGGGCTCCTGGCCCAATCCCTACACCTCGGCCTCGCACATGCTATCGCGTGGACAGGGTCCTCTCCCGGAGTGGAAAACTGAAAGCGTGAATCTGCTGGAGGACTACCGAAAGAGCTTTGGCGCAGATCCACCGGAGGTGATGTTCGTGGGCATCATGACCGACAGCGACAATTCCTGTAGCCAGGCGCGGGCCTGGTTTGCGGAATTTCGTTTCGGCAGTGACGACGAGCCGAGCCCAGAGTGAGCGAGGCGCCGGATCAGGCCGAACTGGAGGGGAGCTATCGCTGGGAATTGAGAGAGCGCTTCGGCTGTACCGCAGGAGCCGGGTCGAGCTGCGGCGGCGCACTGGACCCTGTGTAACCTTCCGCGCTTGCCGCGCATACCAATAGCACTGAAGAGCGCGCTGGTGCCCGAAACTGGAGAGGTTCATGACCCGATCACCCATGCTCCCGGACGACGAGTTCAATCGGGCTCTGGTTCACAACGTCCATCCGTCCAACTACACCAATCCCGAACCTTCGGGTCGCTACAACCTGGTGGTGGTGGGAGCGGGAAGTGCGGGGTTGATCACTGCGTCGATTGCGGCCGGACTGGGAGCGAAGGTTGCCTTGATCGAGCGCCACCTGATGGGCGGGGATTGCCTGAACGTGGGTTGCGTTCCCTCGAAGTCACTCATTCGCTCGGCGCGCGCGGTGGGGGATGTGCAAGCGGCCGGAGCCTTCGGCGTGCACGTTCCCGAAGGCGTGCGTATCGACTTCGGCCAGATCATGGAGCGCATGCGCCGCATCCGCAGCGAAATCTCGCAGCATGATTCGGTAACCCGCTACCGGGACGAACTGGGTGTCGAGGTCTATCTGGGCGACGCGCACTTTTGTGGACCCGATGCGATCGAGGTTGCCGGTGCAACGCTCAGGTTCAAGAAGGCGGTGATCGCGACGGGCGCGCGTGCAGCGGAATTGCCGATTCCCGGCCTCATGGAGGCTGGCTACCTGAGCAACGAAACCGTCTTCAGCCTGACCGAACTCCCGAGGCGTCTGGCGGTGATTGGAGCCGGTCCGATTGGCTGCGAGATGGCCCAGGCCTTTCGTCGCTTCGGTTCCGGGGTTTCACTGTTCGAGATCGCCGACCACATCCTGCCGCGTGAGGATGCCGACGCGGCCGCCGTCGTACAAGAAGCCCTTCAGAACGACGGCGTGAAGCTCTTGCTGAGTTCGCGCGTCGTCGAGGTCAGAAAGACGAGCACGGGTCGGGTCATCGTGTATGAAGATGCCGATGGCACTCACGAGATCGAAGCCGACGAGATTCTTCTGGGTATCGGGCGAGCGCCCAACGTCGAGGGCCTGGGACTCGAGGCCGCTGGCGTCGAGTACGATACGCAAAAAGGCGTACACGTCGACGATAATCTGCGAACTGCGAACAAACACATCTTTGCGGCGGGCGATATTTGCCTGGCGCCCAAGTTCACGCATACGGCCGACGCAAGCGCGAAGATCGTGGTGCGAAATGCGCTGTTCTTCGGACGCCAGAAGTTCTCGGACCTGGTCATTCCGTGGTGTACCTACACCGAGCCCGAAGTCGCGCATGTTGGCCTGTACGAGCGCGAAGCACACGAAGCGGGCATTGAGATCGACACCTATGTCACGCAGGCTGCACAGAACGACCGGTCGAAGGCCGAGAGCGAGACCCGCGGATTCGTCAAGATCCACGTCAAGAAGGGCAGCGACAAGATCGTTGGCGCGACGATCGTGAATCCGCATGCGGGCGAAATGATCAGCGAGGTTACGACCGCGATCGTCGCTGACGTGGGCCTGGCCAAGCTGGCGGAGGTAATCCATCCGTACCCGACCCAGGCCGAAGCCATCAAGACCACGACCGGCGCCTATATGCGCACCCGGCTCACCCCAGGAGTCGAAAAGCTGTTCAAGCTCCTGATGAGGTTCAGTCGCTAGCTGCTTGCCTGGCAGCGAGAATCGCGGTGACCAGTTCTTCTGGGCAGTCTGCGGGGACGTCGCCGTCCGGATCCGTGCACAGCCCGCGGCCCAGGTTTACGGTTTCGACGTAGCTATCGAGATAGGCCAGGCACGGCGGGCAGAGTTTCAGGTGATTGGTGAACACCGACCTCTGTGCCTGGGGAAGCTCGTCCCCCAGATAGTCCATGAGAAAATCTACGAGTTCCTGGCAGGTCATTGCGCTTCCGCACCTCTCATGATCGGGTCGAGCAACGTTCGCAGGGCGATCCGTGCACGGTGGAGGCGGATCTTGGCCGCATTGGGCGTCACTCCCAGCAACTCGGCCGTTTCCTTTGTGTCGAACCCTTCGATGTCGCGCATCAGCAAGACGGTACGGTAATCGTCGGGCAAGCGATCGATCATGGCGCGCACTTGCTCCCTCGTCTCCTGACTCTCCAGCAGGTCTCGGTTACTGCGCCTCCATTCGATGGGCTCGTCGCTGAAGTGTCCGTTTTCCAGAAAGCGCGGCATGAGTTCCTCGATAGAGGTTTCCGGACGCCGCTTTCGGGAGCGGATGCGCATCAGGGCGGTATTGACGACGATCCGATGCAGCCAGGTCGAGAGCCGCGAGTCACCCTTGAACCTGTCGATCGAACGGAAGGCCGAGAGGAAGGCGTCCTGGAGCGCGTCCTGTGCATCCGCATCATTGCGCAGCAAGCGCTGGGCGACGGCGAACATGCGCCCGCCGTGGGTGCGCACCAGAGTTTCGAATGCGGCCCCATCCCCGGCCTGCAACTGGCGAAGGAACTCGGACTCTCCGGTCCGGTCGGATTCTCCCGTGGTGCCGGGGCAGGGCGGGGTGGGAGGACCTTGACTCACTGCTGTCAACGTAGCACGGGCTGGGCTCCGCTTGACAGACCTCGGGCAGGTGCGAGAGTCGTCCCATGCGGATAGGAATACTGACCGGCGGGGGAGATTGCCCGGGACTCAACGCGGCCATCCGTGCAGTGGTGATCGCCGCGAACGGGAGGGGCAGCGAGATCGTCGGCATTTTCGAAGGCTGGCGTGGCCTGATCGAGGCCAATACACGCCCTCTCGGCCTTGGCGATGTGCGCGAGATTCTGAGCCTCGGAGGCACGATCCTGCGCACCTCGCGAACCAATCCTTTTCGCGACGACCAGGCGCTGGCAAAGCTCGAGCAGAACTGGAAGGACCTGCGCCTCGATGCGCTGATCGCAATTGGTGGAGAGGACACGCTCGGCGTGGCTGCGAGGCTGTACAGCGAACACGACTGGCCGGTCGTAGGGGTTCCCAAGACGATCGATAACGACCTGTCGGCGACCGACTACACCTTCGGTTTCGACACCGCCGTTTCGATCGCGACTGATGCAATCGATCGCCTGCACACCACGGCCGAAAGCCACAATCGCGTGATGGTCATCGAGATCATGGGCAGGCACGCTGGCTGGATTGCACTGCATGCGGGCATTGCGGGTGGCGCCGACTACATCGCCATACCGGAGCGAGAAGTCCAGCTCGAGGAGATCTGTGCGGCCATCGCGCGGCGCGAACAACAAGGCCTGCCGTTTAGCATCGTGGCGGTCGCTGAAGGTGCGCGCATCGAGGGCCTGGGCCCGACGCGCGTTTCCCGAGCCGACGAGTTCGGTCACAGTCAGCTCGGAGGCATCGGGCACGAACTCGCACAGCGTATCGAGGAGGAAACCGGCTTCGAAACACGAGTCACCGTATTGGGTCATATTCAGCGCGGAGGAGTTCCAACCGCCTACGATCGCGTGCTGGCGACCCGCTACGGATTGCGAGCCTGTGATCTCGTACACGCCGGCGATTTCGGCAAGATGGCCGCGCTTTCCGGCAGTGATGTCGTCGCGGTCGATCTGGCGGATGCCATTGCCGAACCCAAGACGGTACCGGATGCGTTCCTGGACCGAGCGAAGGTCTTCTTTGCCTAGCAGGTTGATTCAGCTACTTGCCCTGGTCGGATCAATTCTGTCATGCGGCTCTTCGGGTCCGCCGCCCTACGGCTTCGATCGCGAACCTGTTCAACGATTCCGCTTTGAAGCGGAGGAAACCGTGGAAGTCGATGGTGAGACCGCGCAGATTCAGCGCTTCGCGGATCTCGAGTTGCGCTCGCTTCGCGACGAGTCGGGAACGCTGCTGGTCGAGCTCTTCCTGAATCGCTACTACACGCGCGTCGAAGGCGCTCCCGGGGGAACCACGGAGTTGTCGATTTCGGCGCGCGGTCTATCGACGCAGACACCACAGGAAGGCTCGCAGAGCTTGGGGCCGGAAGCTGCGAGCCCAGGAGGAGGCACGATCAGCCAGTTGCGTGAACGCCCGGTGGCGGGCGTCGGTCTCGTGGAGGGTGGATTCGTGAGCGACGAGCTGTGGCAGAGTTCGCACCCGGTGCTCTTTGGCATCCACCTGCTCGACTGGCTGCTGCTGGCGCTACCGACCGAGCCGGGGCGCCAGGATGACACCTGGACGGGCTCGCGAGAAGTGCCCCAGATGGGCCAGTATCGCGTCGGTATCGAGCTGCCACTGCTGTATCGCCCGAGTTCAGGGGCCGAGCCCGGCGTACAGGTCAGCGGCTCCGTGCGGCGCAAGTCGCTGCGCATCGCCCAGGACTTCGAAGGCGCGCTCGAACTTGATCACGTCGCTCGTGCGGTCTTCAGCCCAGATGGTGCATTGGCCGACGCGACACTCGAGTTGCGTATGAGCTTCACTTCCTCGCAGGGAAGCCGCGTATCTTCGCGGCACCGAGTGCGAATTCGCCGCTTGAACGACCAGGGAGAGATCAACCCGGATGCCGAAGAGGCCGATACTCCGCGTGCGACGTGACTGAATTCCGCCACAAAGACACTTGGACGATCTTCCGCATCATGGCGGAGTTCGTCGAAGGTTTCGAGACTCTGGGTCCCGTATGGCCCGCAGTGTCCATCTTTGGAGGCGCCCGGGTCAGAGCCGACACCCAGCCGTACAAGCAAGCCCGCCTGATCGGAGAGGCGCTCGGCCAGGAGGGCTTCTCGATCATCACCGGCGGTGGTCCCGGTGCGATGGAAGCGGCCAATCTCGGCGCTCAGACCGTCGACGCACCATCGGTCGGATTGAACATCAAGCTCCCACATGAGCAAGACGGCAATCCCTACGCCGATACGATCATCAACTTTGACTACTTCTTCGCGCGCAAGGTCATGTTCGTGAAGTACGCCTGTGCGTTCATCATGCTTCCGGGCGGCTTCGGAACACTCGACGAGATGTTCGAGTGTCTGACGCTGAAGCAGACCGGCAAGTCCAAGAGCGTGCCGGTGATCCTGGTGGGATCGGAGTTCTGGGAGGGGTTGATCGCGTGGCTGAAGGAGCAGGTGCTCAGCCGCGGCCTCATCTCGACTGAAGACCTGGACCTCTTCCACGTGGTGGATACGCCCGAGGAAGTGCGAGAGATCGTCGTATCCGCCTGGCAGGATCAGCAGCGAGAAGGCTAGTTCTGGCAGTACTCGCGGTTGCAGGCGCGACAGTGATAGCGCTCTTCGCGATTCGAGAGCACGGAACCGCAGTCACAGGTTCCCTCGTAGCGCCGTGCGATCCGCTCCAGTTCTTCGTCCGACTCGGCGCCCGACTCGATGCGGCAATGCCCCTCGTCATTGACGACGATCGCGCCTGCGACCAGGAAGCGATTGACGTCAGGGTGGTCGAAGTCCAAGAAGGCCTGGTGCGCGAGAGATTGCGTAACGAGATCTTTGGTTCGTCGGGTCAGCCAGCGGAATTTCATGCCCGCAAAGATCAGCAAGCGCCGTGCCGGTCACGGACGCCACCCGCAGTGCGCTCAGGAACACGCAGGACGGTAGTTTCTCCAATAGTGGAAGCCGCGTTCCGCGAGTTGCTGCAGAAGTGCGGACTAGGGAACCTCTGCACAGGGAGGCTGCGGCTGCGAAGCGCGATGCATCCGCCTGCGCTGCGTCGCGCGACCCTCTGCAGATCTACGGATCTGCGATCGGATCACGCTTCTTGCTCAGGCGGCGACTCCCGCTTCTCGC